>JAYVJH010000359.1:0-12221 GCA_043769455.1 Runella sp.
TTCCAAGGTCAGAACTCGACCGTTGGCATACTTCTTGATAAGTGGCCATTTGTTGATTGTAGCGAGCCGAAAAGCGGCTAACCGATTGGCTTGATAGTGATTTTGGAAGCCATCGCTCATTTTTTGTTGTACTTCTACCGACTTAGTTTCTAATTTTTGAGAATAGGCAGATTGAAAACAAAAAAGCGCTAACAAGCAGACTATTAGCTTATTAGTACTTTTTGTAAGCATACAATTTATAAATAGGGATAGAGTATAATGCATATTGCCACACGGATTCTTACAAAACTAAAAAAAATTACAGCTTGACGAGCCGCCTCACCGTTGTTTTGATAGACTCGTCTGTGCTGAATGTAGCAAAAATCGTACCATTTTGTAATAAATCAATTTTAAACTCTGTACGAAAACCTCTTCCAACTTTTATCGCATCTTGGCTCAATATTATTTGGCCGGTGATGTCTATCAATGAAACTTTTATTTTCTTTACTAATACATTTTCTGTCAAATATTCACAAACAACATATTGCGATGCTGGATTTGGATATACTCTTGCCGAAAATGTCTCGTTGTTTTGTTGTTCTAACGCTGTAATGATAACCGTAACCTCATCAGATAGTAGCTCGCCGCAACCTTTTGTATTTGCTTTTACCGAATATCTACCTGCTTCTGGCGCAATGAGCGTGCGGTTAGTGGCATTGGGTATGGCTATGCCGTTCAGAAACCACTGATTACCCGAACTTGTATTTGAAGTGAGTTCTATTCCTGAAACTGTAATAATAGGTTTTTCATTAAATTGTCGGGCAATCATAACTGCATCAGACAGTGTCGGCAAACAGTTATTGACAGATGCGCTCACCGTATAACTGCCGTCAGTGGTGGCTACCAGATTTTGGCCATTGGCTTCTTTGATTGCCTGACTGTTCAAAAACCATTGATAATCATTGCCAGTGGTCAATGTACTGAGTTCGAGAGAGCCACCGTCGCATATCAGCGGTGCTGTGTTGAGGCCGATAGTTGGTTTTGTTTTGGTGGCTGTTGTGGCCGTTATGGCTACTCTTGGGCCAGGGCAGCCGAGCGATTTTACTTTGAGGTCATAAAAATAATAGTAGGCCGCTGTCAGGGTATCTATTTTTGTACCTGTGTCAAACAACGCACCTCTGAGCGTAAATACATTAGAAATTTTATACGGAAAACCAGTTACGCCCACGTTGCTCCTAAAAATAGAAGCACCATTTTCGTAGCCAATCGTGATTTTATAATTACCAGCTTTTGGAATCTGTAAATTGAGTGGATAAACCGCCCCTAAGTCGTTTATGTCGTCTGGTAGTTGGCCTGAGGGTGCGCCCGTAGTGGGTGCGTTGGCGTTGCGAGTAGGCCGTACATCGAGCGTAACACTCGATACAAAACTATCGTCAAGCCCCATCACTGTAAAGGTAAGTTTACCAGCATTGCCAATGTAGAGCCGTGCGCTTTCTATTGTGAGCGGCACGTCTGTTTTGATGAGTGGTTGTGGTCCAAAATTTCCAGAATAAGAACCGCCCCCAAAAGCCGATTTGGTAGCCAACCCCAACGAGCCACTAAATGTATTTTGGGCAACAAAAAATGTGTTGTCGGCAGGTTTAAAGCTACCGATAGTCTGGTTGCCTGCCGCTATTATATTGCCGCCACTTACTGAGTCGTACCAATAAGCAGTACCAGTGCCTTTGTTTGTGAGCGACACAGGGTCGTTGCCGCAAAAAGTGGCCGTAGCAACAGGTGCAGGAGTTGGCAAGGCCGTTGTTCGTCTGGTAGTCAGTTGGTTATTGGTCAAATCTTGGTCGTTGGTTGGGCTAATTGTACAGATGAAATTATACTTTGTGCCAGTTCGTAATGACCCCAGAAAATTGGCATTTAGCGACAGCGTAGCATCGGTAAACGAAGGTAAACTTTGGGTAACTGTACCCAAAACAGTACCAACTATTAAGCCAGTAGTGTCCTGTACTTGTACCGATACAGGAATATTGCTTTGAGATTCTGAGCCAATGTTTCTAACTCTGACCGTTATGGTATTGGGCTGGTTGCTACAAAAGTCGTTTGTAGGGTTTATTAGTTCTACAATGCTCATGTCTCGATTGGGCTGTACGATTCGTACCAAAAACTCTTGGGTTTCGCCTTTGCCATAGTTGCCGCAAGCCAGTACATTTACTTGCTGATTGGTCTCTACACAAACTACTCGCACACGGCTTAGGCTACCAATCGTCAATCCTGCTGGGGCAATTATTTTTGTAGATAATATGCCGCCATTACCCAAAATACCCGAAGTGCCTACCATCTCGTTGGTATCGTCAAAGCTGCCGTTGTTGTTCCAGTCTATAAAAACCTTTATTATTTTGTTGGCATCAACCCCACACGAACCAGCCGTAACTTCAATCGGAATGGCTTGCCCCACCGAAATAGTCGTAATTTTGTCGGTATAATCGTTGTAACTCTGGCAGCCGTTGGGGCTTGTTTGGGTAATATTTCCAAAAACCACCTTTGCGATTTTTGAATCTATGTTTGACAATGATTTAGATTCGCAATAAACCTTGCCACCTATTCCGCTCATTATCAAGCTGTAATCTTGTCGTAAATTGGCCAAGTTTTTTTTATGACCAACCGTAACGGTATATGTTTTGCCAGGCACGGTGTTAGGTATCATTATTTGTTCTACATTGTCTCTAATATTATCGCCACGGGTTGCCAACGCCGAAGGGCTATCGGGGTTTAGTATATAAGGCAACGTTTCGGTTGTTTCGTTAGTTATTCGTATATCTAAGTCGTTTATCAATTTGGGTGTTCTGTTGTTATAATTGGCCGCCGAGGCAGTCGTTGCTGCCGCCTCGGGGTCTGTCCAGCAAATGGTAGCCATCAGATTACCTTTACCCGAAGCCACTACCTGTATGCTGTATGTTTCGTTGGTATTGAGGCTGCGCTCGTCAATGGTATTTGTATTTTCACGGTTCAAAATCACTTCGGCGGCACGCTTGGCATTGACCACCCCCCAGCCATAAATATAGTCGGGGCCTACGTTGCCAGCATCGTCGGCGGTATGAATCGCCAATCCTTTGAGCGTGGCCGCCCGCATAAATGTCGATTTGATGTTGTTGTATAATTCTTGCAATAAAAACAACGTACCCGAAGTATTGGGGGCTGACATAGATGTTCCGCTCAACGAAGCATAAGCACCCACATTGGCGGCACTCGTCGAAAGTACGCTCACGCCATCGGCCACAACGTCGGGCTTGATGCGCCCGTCGTCCGTTGGCCCCCAGCCACTAAAACTTGCTATTTTAGGGTCTGTTATTGTATTATAACCGTTGGATAAAGCACTAATTGCCCCAACCGTCAGTATATTTTTGGCTGTACCATACATCGGAATTTGGTCATAGCCTGTTTGTTTTGAGCGTTCGGTTTTACTTGTTCGGGTGCTGTTGCCGATAAAATACGTCGTTCCAGCCGCTGGGCCGCCAGCGCCGTGGTCGTTACCTGCCGATTTGACCATCAAATAATTAGGAGCATTGAAACTAATTCTATCCCATTCTCTGGCTTTTGAATCATAAAACCCAAATTTGTAATCTTCTTTTTCGTTAATAGTACTATCGCCGTGCCACTCCCATTTTAAATTGGTGTCGGTGCCAGCCCTGTCGGCATTGAACCTCCAACCAGCAACCGTGCCATAAGAATGATTGGATATTAGTAAACCCGCCGCCGCCGCCGCTATTTCGCTGTTGTCGTTTGCAAAGTCATAAGCCAGTAAAGTTGCCCCAAAAGCCATACCTCTGGCATTGGGATTGACACCTGCCGCAATCATCGTACCAGAAGTATGTGTGGCGTGGTTGTCGGCGGTAGTGGCATTATCGACCTGCGTTACTCGCCCTCCAAACTCTCGGTGAGCCAGTAGCACTTTTCCGCCGTCCCAGGTAGCCAATCTGGCTTTCATCGCAACACTTCCGCCCGTCAGACTGATACCCAAACCACCGCCATCATACAAAAAGTTAGTTCGAGTAGTAGTTGCTGCCAAAATATTGGTATTCGTAATGTCATAAATCGGTTGGCCTGTTTCGCTCACTCCTGCCAGTTGCATAACTGTTCCGTCAGAAAAACGTTGCCGAATAGGCCAGTTGTTTTTTTGTGCCAACGAAATGGTCGTAGCCCAGTTTATTTTCGACTGATTGTCAATAGACTGCGCCATTGACTGAATAGCCACCAGCCGAGCATTTGAATAAATAGGCGTTTGAGCAACCGAAATAGTAACTGCAAAACAAGCCATGACTGCAAACCAGTATTTCATGTAGTAAAGTGTTTTTTTTAGTAGAACGATAAAATTAGTAAAAAATTGGTCTAAATTGCCTTGGATATTCGTAGCTTCATGAAATTATGAAAAACCAATGAAAAATCAAACTGAAAACGTGACCGAAGAAAATATCAGGCGGCGGACATTCTTGTCGTTTGCGGCTTTTGCCGCTTTGGGCGCAGGTGGAGTGGGGGCGTGGCGGTGGTTTAGAAATCAACCCAAAACAGATAAACGCCTCTCTGCATTAAATAGAAAAGTGCTTGATTTTAATGAAAAAGTAAACAACAAATTATTTGACCCCAACCACCTTGCGCCAACCTACCCAGTTTCGATGGCCAGCATAAAGCCCAGAGCCAATGGTAAAGACGGTCTCAAAACACCTCTAAATATAGACGAATGGAGGCTAAATATTGATGGATTTGACAAAACAATTACACTCAACGACATCAAAGCCTTGTCCAAACAAGAACTTATTTTTGAGTTTAAATGTGTTGAAGGCTGGAGTCAGATTGTGCATTATGGAGGTGTTCGGTTTTCAGATTTTCTAAAAAAATACAATCTGGGTATCAATCCCGACACTAACGAGCCATTCAAATATGTGGGCTTGGCCACTCCCGACGGTAAATATTATGTAGGAATCGATATGAAAACCGTATTGCACTCCCAAACACTTCTTGCTTTTGAGCTAAACGGCCAGCCACTACCCGACAAACATGGCGCACCGCTACGGCTTATTACACCTTTGAAGTATGGTGTCAAGAATCTGAAACGTATCGGTCGCCTGTTTTTTTCAGAAACGCCACCACCAGACTATTGGCACCGACAAGGCTACGACTATGATTTGGCTCTTTGAAATAGCCGCTTTCAAGAAGAAAAAAAATTAAAGTTTATTTAATTGGTATTTTTTTTATAAAATTCGTTTGGTTGTCGATATGACTAAAATACAACAATGCCAGATTTTGTGCGGTCAATGTCGCTGATAGATAAACTACTTTTTAGGCGACAAGACACAACGTTTTTGGTGGTAAGCTATTAAATAACGTATAGTCTTGGCTAATCGTTGTATTTTAGTTATTCTCCGAAAAATACAGTTTTCTCTTTCCTTAAAACAACATTAAAAAAAAAAGTACCATAAATTTTTATTTTTTTTAATCTAAATAGCATAGTTTTGTACTTTGCTTTAAAAGAAGTCTTTTACAGATTTACCAAATAATATTTTTTATAAATAGCTATTTATCTGTAAATATTTGTTTTCTTTGTATTGTAAACCAAATCTATTTTTAATTAAACCCTAATTTGTCAGTCTAATGGAAAAGAAGGCTACCACTCCAGCAACGGCCAAGGCCGCCGCACCAAAACAATCATCAGGTGGAATAAACCCCACTTTTGTAATTCCTGTCCTTCTCGTTCTGGGTTGGCTCATTTACACCTTTATTTGTGGTGATGCAAGTCACTTCATTGATGGTAATCCAGAAAAAGGACCCAAGCAAGGCGATTACTTCGGCATCGTTTACAAAGGCGGTTTTGTTGTACCATTCCTATTCACTTGTTTCCTTGTAGTGCTTGTGTTCTCAATCGAGCGTTTCCTAATTATTAGTCGTGCCAATGGTTCAGGCTCTATTGATGAGTTCGTTCGCAAAATCAAGGGCTTGCTCGACAAAAACGACGTTGAGTCGGCAGTAAAAGAGTGCGACAAACAAAAAGGGTCAGTGGGTAATGTTGTTAAGACAGCCTTGCACAAATTTGCCCAACTACGTGGCGATGGCGACATGAGCAAAGAGCAAAAATTGGCAGCCCTACAAAAAGAAGTAGAAGAGGCTACCTCGCTTGAGTTACCAATGCTTGAGAAAAACTTGACTATCATTGCAACACTCGCTTCGGTATCTACACTCGTAGCCCTCCTCGGAACGGTATTGGGTATGATTCGTGCCTTTGCTGCCATGGGTACAACAGGTGCGCCAGACACAGGTGCGTTGGCAACAGGTATCTCTGAAGCACTCGTAAACACGGCTCTCGGTATCGGTACTGCTGCCATTGCAACTATGATGTACAGCTACTTCACAAGCCGCATCGATACACTGACATACAAAATTGACGAAATCGGTTTGAGCATTCAGCAAAATTTTTCTGCTCACAACTAATTTATTTTAGAATATAAACTCTTGGTAATCAAGTATTTATATTCTAATCCATAAAAAAAGAAAATATATATCTGAAAACTATATATATTTTCTTTTTTTATATCAAAAATGTTTTTTACATTTGTAAAGTCAATTTAAACATACTGTATCATGCCTGCTGTAAAAGTAAAAAGAAATAGTCCTGCTATGGACATGACGGCGATGTGCGACGTGGCGTTTTTGTTACTGACCTTCTTTATATTGACGGCCCAGTTCAAATCGCAAGACGTGGCCGAAATCGAAACGCCGCACTCAATCTCAGCGATACCCGTTCCAGACAAAGACATCATGGTCATTGCCATCGACAAAGGAGGCAAAGTCTATTTTGGTGTGGACAACCAAGTAACTCGTATTGCTCTACTCGATGCAATAGCCACTACCGAGGGTTTGAAGTTTAACGACAGCGAAAGAAAGGCTTTTTCGTTACAGTCAAACTTTGGTATTCCGATGCGTAACCTGAATGCTTTTTTGAGTTTGCCTCCCGATAAAATGAAGGAAGTAAAACAGCCAGGCATACCAACCGACTCAACGGCCCAAAACGAATTGGCTAAGTGGATATACCAAGCACGTTTGGTAACTCAAAACAAGATTCGTATTGCCATCAAAGGCGACAATATCTCTAAATTTCCTGTTTTCAAGAACGTAATGTCGTCTTTGCAAGCGCAAGACATCAATAAGTTCAATCTGATAACGGGTTCGGAAGCACCACCAGCCGGCTGGGTTGCAGACAAGTAACAAACCTATAACCTTATACAATCATGTCAGAAATAGCACAAGGTGGTGGTGGTAACGAAAAAGGCGGTAAAGTAAGGGCAAAAAAAGCCTCTACTCGCATAGATATGACCCCGATGGTGGACTTGGGCTTTTTGCTCATCACGTTCTTCATCTTGGCTACCACACTCAGTAAACCAAAATCAATGCAGGTGGTCATACCTGCCAAACCAAAAATAGAAGATGTACTACCGCCGCCACTAAAAGCGTCGAAGGTATTGACGCTATTCTTGGGTAAAGACAACATAGTATATGGCCTCGACCGCATAGCGGCAGACGACGACAAAGCAAAGACAGATCTCAAAAAAGTTTCTTTTGGGCCAGACCTCCGCACGCTCATTTTTCAGTCGGCAGCACAAGTAGATACACAGTGGGGCAAAGACGAAAAAGGCAATAGCCAGTTTGTATGTGTCATCAAGCCCATGGCAAATAGCACCTACCGAAACGTAGTGGACATTCTGGACGAGATGCCTATTACAAAAACCAAACGCTATGCACTCGTTGATGTATTGACTCCAACAGAGAAAGCATTATTGGGCGATAAAGCAAATAACTAACACTAAACAACCAAACGCAATGGCAGAATTAAAATCGAATGCGACATTGGACGACATTGTTTTCCAAGACCGTAATCAGGCGTATGGTGCTTACGACCTCCGTAAGGTTTATCGCCCGACCCTCACAAAATCTATGCTTATTGGTGGCGCTCTATTCTTGTTGGCAATGGCTTCGCCTGCGCTGATGAGCCTGATTCCGAAAGGAGAAAAAGAGCAAAATATGACGGAAGTGGACTTTATGAAAATACCACCACCGCCGATAGACCCCAATGAGCCGCCGCCACCACCACCACCGCCAGTGGAGTTGCCCAAAGTGGCTACTATCCAGTTCTTGCCACCAGTGGTAAAGAAAGATGAAGAAGTACCAGAGGAGGCACCACCACCGCTACAAGAAGAAATGAAAGACATAAAGGTAGCCGCCAAAACACAAGAAGGTGATGCCAATGCCGAAGATGTAGTAATAGCACCAGAAGATGCGCCAGTTAAAGAAGAAGTAAAGGCTGTTGAAGTAGAAAAAGAAGAGCAAATTTTCCAAGTTGTAGAGCAACAGCCAGAGTTCCCAGGAGGTACAGGCGCATTGTTGGGTTATTTAGGAAAAAATATCAAATATCCAGCACCAGCCTCACGTGCCAATGTATCGGGCAAAGTGTTTATGACTTTCGTGGTCAATACTGACGGCTCAATCCAAAACGTTGAGGTACTTAAAGGTTTAGGTTTTGGGTGCGATGAAGAAGCTATGCGAGTTGTAAGAACCATGCCCAAATGGAAACCAGGTAAACAGTCAGGTCGTGCTGTTCGTGTAAAATACAACCTACCTATTAGTTTTGTATTAGAGTAACTATGTCGAAAAAAATGCTAAATCAGCAACTTGTCTTTGCTCTGCAAATGACCATGGCGCTGGCTTATGTGGGAGGAGGTCTCTTTTTAGTGGCCTCCTCTCTTACTTATAATATTCTACCAACAGGGCCAGTTCGCTACATAGCAGGTAGCCTGATATTGGTCTATGGTATTTTTAGAGTTTATCGTGCTATACAGCTATGGAAAGAATAAACATTAGTCGTTGGTCATTAGTCGGTAGATGTATGATATATGATGTATGGTGTATGGTACGAGCCACTAAACTTCAAAAATATATCATACATCACATATCATACATTCTTATTATTTTTCTTCTTTCCGCTTGTTCCAAAAAAATGGATACGGCCTTTGAGGGCAAAATCACAATCTCGTCCGATGAATCTTTGCAGCCTATGCTCGACCAAGTATATCAGGCGTATGAGCATACATTCCCCCAAACACACTTTAGAGTATTGTACAAACCGCAGACCGAAGCCATTGGTTTGTTGCTCAATGATACGGCTCATGTGGTGTTTACGACACGAGAGTTTACACAGACAGAATATAAAACTTTGACAGACAAGGGAATAAGGTACAACGCCCAACACATTGCAACCGATGGAGTGGCCTTGATAGTAAAACGTCAAAATGCAGACAGTTTGGTAACAGTACGAGAATTGGAAGAAATTTTTACGGGTAAAATCTCAAACTGGTCTCAACTCAAAAACAGTGGGCGGATAGGTAAAATAGATTTGATTTTTGACAATGCCAATGCTAGTAACTTAGACTACTTTGTACGAAAATTTAATCTTAAAAACGTAAAACACCTAAATATATCAGCGGCTGGTTCTAACCAAAAAGTGATAGAGTATGTAAAAACCAACGGAAACGCTATTGGTTTTATAGGCGTTAGTTGGATAAGCGATGGCGAAGCACCACTCACGGCTTCACTGTCGAGAGGGCTACAAGTTTTGGGGGTAGCTGACAAAGAAAATCCTACCAGAGCCGACTATTACCAGCCGTTTCAGGCCAATCTAAGACAACGAACATACCCACTCAGGCGCAAGGTATATGCGTTCAGTCGTGAGATGTACTCGGGCTTGGGCAATGGCTTAGTCAATTATATAATGCGAGATGTGGGTGGATTGGTCATTGAGAAATGTGGTTTGTGGCCAACAAAACCATATAATAGAGAAATTATTTTGACAAAAGAGAACTTATAAATTTTCAGTTTTCGGTATAATATTATATTTTTGTTATCGTTTTTAGATTTATTATAATTGAATACATCCAAAAGACTTTTATTTATTTTTTTATTACCTAATTTATCCAAACACTTTTCTGATGAAATTGAATGTAAAAACGGTCTTAGCAGCAGTATCTGTGGGTTTGATTACCTACGGACAGGTACTGGCTCAGGACATTGCTGCGGGCTTGAAAGAGTTAGATGCAAATCGTGGCTGTAATGCCAAAGATATATTTGAAAAAGCAGGTGCTACTGGTACAGCCGATGGTTTGTTCAACTATGGCTATTATTTGCTTCGTACCCGTCAGCCAGACCAAGCAAAAGCGGCTTTTGAAAAAGGCTATGCCGTTGATCCTAAAAATCAACTTAACAAAGTAGGTTTGGGTGCTGCTGCATTGGCCAAAGGCGACCGAGCGGGCGCAAAGTTAGCAATAGACGAGGCCATAAAAAATAGCAAAGGCAAAGACGTAAATGTACTATTTCGTGCTGGAGAAGCGTACTCGGGCTATGTAGCAATAGATTCGTTGAAGTCCACCTACAAAGCAACCGACCCAGCCGAAGCCATCAGATTGTTGGATATGGCCGTGGCGTTGATGCTCAAAAATAAGCAAGAAATTGCAGATGTGTATATGGCCAAAGGCGATGCGTTTTTTACAAAAGGTGAGTCTGGTGCTGCTGTGTCGGCTTACGAAGATGCTGTGAGAGTCAATCCAAACTATGCCAAAGCGATAGCCAAAATTGGTAAAATATACTGGGGCGGCAAAAATTTGCAGTTAGCACAAGAGAATTTTAAGAAAGCCATCGAGCTTGACCCAGACTATGCACCAGCCGTACACGAATACGCTGAGTTGCAGTTTTATGTGCGCCAGTATAAAAATGCCGCCAAAACTTATAACTTATATCTTGACGGCTTAAAAGGCTGTGTCGATGAAGAAAATATATTGCGCTCTGCTCAATTTGACTTTATTGCCGAAGACAACGCAAGGGTATTGGAAAAAATCACAAAGCTAAGTAAATCAACCAATCCAATTTTGATGCGTATGGAAGGCTGGTCGTCGTACAAACAAAATCAGTATGACCGTGCGATAGAAAAAATAAATGGATTTTTGGCCAAAGCGCCAGAAAAAGCCATGATAAACGACTACCGATACTTAGGAAATTCAACCCTTCGTGTAACAAATCCAGATACTGCCAAAGCGGTTTCTTACTTAGAAAAAGCGGCAGAAATGGATACTGTCGATAATGGCTACAAGGAAATAGCGGCTTTTTACCAGTCTGCAAAAAAATACAAGCAAGCCCGTGATTTTTGGATAAAAGCCATCAAACGTGATCCCAAATATCCATCAACAGACTTATATCAATATGCCCAAGCTCAGTACCAGTATGCCAATAGTATTGCCGTTGTAGGAACTGGTGCAGACTCGGTGGCACTGAGAGCCGATCGCCGTAATAACTTTTTGACTGCTGACTCGCTGTTTGTAAAGTATATTGAGCGCAAGGCCGATTTTTTGCCTGTTTATAACTCTCGTGCCAGAGCCAACTACTATGCCTACTCACGTGAAGAAGCACTCGAAAATGGCAAGTGCGTACCGCACATGGAAAAATACATACAACTGGCCGAAGCAGAGCCAGAAGGTAAGGTAAAAAATAGAATAAACTTAGGATTCTGTTATCAGTTTTTGGCTATTCATGCCATGATAAAACTCAAAGATGAGGTAAAGGGTAAAGAACTATTTACCAAACTATATGCCATAGACTCTACTAATGCAGCGGCAAAAAATTATTTCTTTCCACCAGTAGCACCTGCACCAGTAGTACCACCTACACCAGCGAAAGCGGGCGCAACAAAACAGGCGGCACCACCTGCCAAGAAACCGACAGTAAAGAAAAAATAATTGAGAAGAGTTACATAAACAAAGCCCCTCAACCGATAAGGTTGAGGGGCTTTGTTTATGTAATAGCAAGAGGGGAATTGAAATACTGGTTGAGAATAGCTTGGTATCGGTCGCTAAATTTTTCATAGCACCACGTTCGGAATTCACTTATGTCGTCGATTAACAATATTTTAAGTCCTTTACGGAGTTCTTTTTCAAACAAAAATTTATCAAAACTCACTTTTTGAAGTACAGTCTTGACATATTCTAATACATTTGACATAATAAAAAGTAGATAAATAGTAAAAGAGGGATAAAACTTTACAAATTTAAGAGATGGGTATCAATTCTATGTTATCTAACTGTTAAATTTGTACTGCCTATAACGAATAATAGAGTTGATAAAATATATTCTTATTCCACTTTTTTTTTGCATTTATTTAA
>JAYVJH010000360.1:0-6161 GCA_043769455.1 Runella sp.
GTTCCAATTAAATTAAAAACTGTAGATTCCACGAAAATAAAAAAAGTAATTCAGAAAATCAAGGCCATAGATTCTACGAAAATCAAAAAAGCGGTTGCCGTTCCAATTAAATTAAAAACTGCAGATTCTACGAAAATCAAAAAAGTAATTCAGAAAATAAAAGCGATAGATTCTACGAAAATTAAAAAAAATGTTCAGAGAATAAAGGCGATAGACTCTACAAAAATCAAAAAAACTGTTCAAAAAATAAAGGCGATAGATTCTACGAAAATTAAAAAAGCAGTGGCCGTTCCAATTAAATTAAAAACTGTAGATTCCACAAAAATAAAAAAATCGGTTCAAAAAATCAAGGCGATAGATTCTACGAAAATCAAAAAAACGGTCGTAATTCCAATTAAACCAAAAACCGCTGATTCTACGAAAATAAAAAAAACTATTCAAAAAATAAAGAACATAGACTCTACGAAAATCAAAAAAACAGTTCAGAAAATCAAGGCGATAGATTCTACAAAAATCAAAAAAGTGGCGGCTGTTCCAATTAAATTAAAAATCGCTGATTCTACGAAAGTAAAAAAAGTGGTTCAGAAAATAGTGGATTCGCCAAAAATACCTAAGACAGTTATTTATAAACGAGATGCTACTCAGCTCAAAATTATCAGTTACAATATCAGGCACGGAGTGGGCAACGATGGGAGAATAAATTTATTGAAACTCGTTGATTTAATAAAAAAACACGACCCCGATATTGTAGCACTTCAAGAAATAGATAGCGGCATGGTGCGGTCTGGCAAATTATTTCAGGCCAGAATACTCTCACTATTAACTGGTTATGATGAAATATACGGCAAGGCAGTTCAGACACAAGAAGGCAATTACGGATTGGCTATACTGACTAAACATTCCTACCAAGACTTTCAAAATATACCGCTACCCAGTCCCGAAGCGACTGAACCTCGCAATATGTTGTCGGTTGTTGTTACACTTCCCAATAGTCGTCTGATACGATTTTGTAATACTCAGCTCGATTATAAGTCGCCGCTCAATCGGGGTATTCAGGCTGCACTCATTAGCAAAAATTTGGGCTTTGGACTTTATCCTACCGTGCTTTGTGGCAATTTTAATGCAGCCATCGATGACCATACTGTCGATTTTCTGCCCAAATATTGGGATAATGCAGGCCAGCATGACGATAGCCACACACACATACCTACCGACCGCCGAATAGATTATTGCTGGACTTCCAAAGGAAATGACTTTAAATTGTGCAAATACCAAGTTTTAACGGACGTGAAAATGTCAGACCATTATCCGATTTTGATTGTCTATGAATTGAGTAAGTGAGGTATTTTAATTATATTTGTATCGAAATTCAAAAAATAACTGCCGTCAATGCAAATCCTTGAAGTTGGAAATAACCCAAAACTACAAAAACAATTTCTGAATCTTCCTGTAAGTCTGTACAAAGAAAATCAGTACTGGATTCGACCATTGGACATCGATGTAGAAGATATTTTTGACCGAAATAAAAACAAATATTTCAAACATGGCGACTGTATTCGCTGGGTAGCGATTGACGAAAACGGCCAAATAGTTGGGCGAGTGGCGGCCTTTGTGAATAACAATACTGCCAACAAAGACAACGAACAACCCACAGGCGGAATGGGGTTTTTTGAATGTGTAGAAGACCAGTCAGTAGCCTTTACATTGTTTGACCAGTGTAAAACGTGGCTCACGGCCCAGGGAATGGAGGCGATGGACGGACCCATAAATTTTGGAGAAAGAGACCGCTTTTGGGGAGTATTATCCGATGGTTTTGACAAAGAACCAACCTACGGTATGGGCTATCATTGGCCTTACTACAAAGATTTTTTTGTGGCTTATGGTTTTCAGACTTACTTTGAGCAATTTACTTATTGGCTGCTGACGGCCGAAGAGAGTGTCCGTAAAACGGCTCACCCTGCGTTTATTAGCCGTGCCGAGCGTATTTATAAAATGCCTGAATATGAGTTTAGGCATATCAAAAAAAATAATTTGGAGGTTGTAGCCGAAGAATTTAGAGATGTTTATAACAAATCATGGGCAGCACATCAAGGCACGGACGACATCAGCTCTGAAAAAGCACAGGCATTGATGCAAAAACTCAAACCTGTGATAGACGAAGAACTCATTTGGTTTGGCTATCACGAGGGCAAGCCTATTGCGTTTTTTATTATGCTACCCGAACTCAATCAAGTTTTTAAGCACGTAAATGGTAAAATGGATTTGATTGGTAAACTGAAATTTTTGTACCATAAACTACTCAAAACCAACCAAAAAGCATTTGGAGTGGTATTTGGAGTCATACCTGAATACCAGTCTAAGGGTGTGGAGTGCGCTATTGCGTTGGCATTTTCAAAAATCATCTGGCAGCCCAATTCACAATACAAAGAACTTGAAATGAACTGGGTAGGTGATTTTAACCTAAAAATGATAAAGTTTGTTCAGCTTTTGGGAGCAGTACCACACAAAACCCATATCACATTTAGATATTTATTTGACAGAACTAAAGAATTTAAACGACATAAGGTCATGTAATTATGCCCCCTGCCCCTGAAGGGGAGTATAAATTTTTTGCCCCCCTGCCCCTGAAGGGAAGTATGGATTTTTTGCCCCCTGCCCCTGAAGGGGAGTATGAGAAACAAAGTATAGTGTATCAAAATGGCTGACGAGAAAATAAATATGTTCTATGGTGCATCGGCTTTGATTTTTCAACGGGCAAAAGAACTAAGAGATAATCAGACTTCGGCGGAAGCCTTACTATGGAATCGTTTGTCGAAAAGTCAATTTTATGGATTTAGATTTAAAAGACAGCAGCCAATTTCTGGGTTTATTGCCGATTTTTATTGTCATGCCAGTAAACTTGTTATTGAAGTTGATGGCGATGTTCACAATTCAGAAAGCCAAAAAGAGTATGATATAAACAGAACTATTGAATTAGAAAATTTGGGGCTAACAGTAATTCGATTTACAAATGCAGATATTGTTAATAACTTAGAATCAGTATTAGGTAAAATTAAAGAATATTTACCCATAAAATCTATATGACAATACAAAGATAAAAATCAAACCAATGTCAAGTCCCCTTCAGGGGATTTAGGGGCAATCAAACCAATGTCAAGTTCCCTTCAGGAAATTTAGGGGCAAATAATAAAAAAGACGGTATTTTCAAATCAATAAACAAGTCCTCAAAATAAGCCCGATGAAAGGGATTTAGGGGCAACATAATTAAATGAGTTTACTTACAGTAGGATCGGTAGCGTTTGATGCGCTCGAAACGCCATTTGGCAAAACAGACAAAATCATTGGCGGTGCAGCTATGTATATTAGCTTGTCGGCTTCGTATTTTACCAAAAAAAATAACTTAGTAGCAGTTGTTGGAGGAGACTTTCCTGCCGAAACAATCGAAATGCTACAAGCGCATGGTGTCAATACCGATGGTTTGGAGATTGTACCAGACGGCAAAACGTTTTTCTGGTCGGGTCGTTACCACAACGATATGAACACCCGTGATACGCTCGACACACAGTTGAATGTATTGGAAAATTTCGACCCAAAAATACCCGCCGCCTATCAAGACTGCCAATATTTGATGCTCGGCAATATGGTACCAGCCTTGCAGTCGTTGGTCTTGAATCGAGTAACGACTCGCCCGAAGTTTGTGATGCTCGACACCATGAACTTGTGGATGAACGTAGCCATGGACGACCTTAAAGCCATAGTAGCACAGGTGGACTGCCTGACTATCAACGACGAAGAAGCTCGCCAGCTTTCGGGCGACTACTCACTACGCCGTGCCGCCAAAACCATTATGGCAATGGGGCCTAAAACACTAATTATCAAAAAAGGTGAGCATGGTGCGCTGTTGTTCCAAGGTTCTGAAATGTTCTTTTGCCCTGCCTTGCCTCTCGAAGAAGTATTTGACCCAACTGGTGCAGGCGATACGTTTGCAGGTGGGTTTATTGGTCATTTGGCCAAAACTGATGATATTAGCTTCGAGAATATGAAAAAGGCAATTGTCTATGGCTCTGCAATGGCTTCGTTTTGTGTCGAGAAATTTGGTAATGAGCGACTATTGAACCTTAGCCAAGCCGAAATCGATGAGCGTGTGGCTCAATTTGTGAAGCTGGCGAGCTTTGATATGTAAAACGTAAAAGCGAAGCCATCGCTTGGAGCGATGGCTTCGCTAAACATCTATGAAGCAATAAAAAATAAAATGGAATCTAAAAGACAACAAAAAGTAGCTCGGCAATTACTAAAAGACCTGAGCGATATATTTCAAAAAGACGGGCGAGACTGGTTTGATGGCGCAATGGTAACAATCACAACTGTCAGAGTATCGCCCGACTTGGCTATTGCACGGGTGTATCTTAGTTTTTTATTGGCCAAACAACCAAAGATGCTACTCGAAGACATCAGAGAGCGCAGCAAACAAATCAGGCAGATGATGGGTATAAAACTCAGACATCAGCTTAGGATTGTGCCAGATTTTATATTTTTCTTGGACGACTCTGCCGAATATGCCGCCAAAATGGAAGCCCTATTTGCCAATATCGATATTCCAAAAATAGAAGAAGATTAGGTATAGCTACGATTTTGACTGTATGGCTTCAATAATAGCAAGCTGCTCCACGATTTGTTCGGGTTTTACCAATAGCTCTTCGCCGTTAGCGATGGCTGCGTAGATGTTTTCAAATAAAACAGACCAGTTGCCTACTTCGGTTTCGATGTGGCCCCTTAGATGTTGTCCACCGATGTCGGTGTTTAGCACACCCCATTTATCGGCTGGCTCTATGCCAAAATCTCTATCTTTGGGCCACATTCCCATTTTGAGATGATTTTCTTGCTGGTCAATACCATACTTTACAAAAGAGCCTTTGCTGCCGTTTAGCACATAGCGGGGGGCTTCTTCTCGTACCATTAAGCTCGACTTCAAGGTTACTTTTAGTAGGTCATAGTCTAACCTAATCTCAAAGGCATCGTCTATTTTAGTACCTTGTCGCTGCCTAAATGTCTGGCCTGATACTGCCATTGGTTTACCAAAAAGTACAAGAGCTTGGTCTATGATATGCGAGCCTAAATCGTACAAAATACCACTACTTGCCCCTGTTGTTTCTTTCCATTTTTTGGAATTCAAAATAGGACTATATCGATTGAAATATGCCTCAAAAGTCAGTAATTCGCCTAACAATTTATTTTCGATTACCTTCTGAACAGTCAAAAAATCACTATCAAAACGTCGATTCTGAAATACTGTCAGTATTTTATTCTGGCTTTTGGCAATCGCAATCAGTTCTTGTGCCTCAGCGATAGTTGCTGTGAATGGCTTTTCGACCAGTACGTGTTTATTGGCCAATAAACAACGGCGGGCATAGTCAAAATGGGTATCGTTGGGCGATGCGATACTTACAAGGTCAATGTCGGGGTCGGTCAGTATCTCGTCCAGCGTTCGGGCTACCTGTATGTCGGGGTACATATCTTGTGGATTTTGTGAAACTGACATTACCGTTTTGATACGAAAACAGGTATAATTAGACCGAAAAAATGGCCCTTGCAAATACCGTCCCGACAGACCAAAACCAACAATGGCGACATTGAGTATCATAGTATTTTTTGTTTGAAGTTTTGAAATTAAGTATAATCTTGTAAAAATATACTCACAACATGACGCACATCGGCTTACTTTCGGACACACACGGCTATTTGGACGAGCGACTGTTTGACTACTTCAAAGATTGTGATGAAATATGGCACGCTGGCGATGTAGGCAATATCGAAATCATTGACAGGCTCAGGGCATTCAAGCCCTTACGTGGTGTTTATGGCAACATTGACGGACACGAAATAAGAATAGAATTGCCTCTTAATCAAGATTTTAAAATAGAAGACATAACAATATCAATGACACATATCGGCGGAACGCCCCCACGATATAACCCCACCACTCGCCCCCAACTTGTGGCCAATCCCCCCGATATTTTTGTTTGTGGCCACTCACATATCTTACAAGTATTGAGAGACAAAAACCTCGACAATATGCTTTTTATCAATCCTGGTGCGGCAGGCAAGTCGGGGTTTCATAAAGTCAAAACGGCATTGAAGTTTTCGATTGATGGCAACAAAAT
>JAYVJH010000361.1:0-3240 GCA_043769455.1 Runella sp.
GAAACATCGGGGTTGTTGGGGCCAGTTACTATTTCAAGATAGATTGAAACAATTTTAATAAGTATGCCGTACCTTTGCGGCTCAAACTCGATTTTTACAAATGTCTATTAAATATTACCATCTCAAAGTAAAGGAAGTTGTGCGTGAAACTCCCGAAACCATCACTATTGCGTTTTGGCACCCACTTAGCGAAATGATTAAATACAAAGCAGGACAGTTTTTGACGTTAATTCCTGTGATTGATGGCCAAAAAGTACGGCGGTCGTACTCTATGAGTAGCTCGCCACATACTGATACGGCGCCTGCTATCAGCGTCAAACGAGTAGCGGGAGGTTTGGTATCTAACTGGCTGAACGACAACATAAAAGAAGGTGATTTTATTGAAATCATGGAGCCGATGGGGCATTTTGTGGTTGAGCCAGATGCCCGAAATAGCCGTACCATAGTGCTGATTGGCGCAGGCAGTGGCATTACGCCGCTGATGTCTATTGCCAAGTCTGTTCTTAAAATAGAAGCCGAAAGTAGAGTTGTGATATTGTACGGTAGTCGAGACCAAAACAATATTATTTTTAAGGATAAATTTGACCAACTACAAGCCCAATTTGGTGAGCGATTGGTCTTAAAACATACTCTAAGCCAACCACTCGATGGCTGGAATGGACATACTGGCCGGCTCAACAAAACGCAGATTATTAGACTGCTGGAAGAAGTAAAAGATGCCGACCTTGCCTCGGGACAATATTACCTCTGCGGCCCAGACGATATGATGGAAGAAGCCAAACGTGCGTTGGCCATTTTGAATGTACCGACTGACAATGTCCACAAAGAAAGTTTTGTGTCGCATACAGCCGTTGGCGAAGTGTCTGAAACGGACGAAGATACCTCGCTCAAAGCCCAAGAAATTACGGTGTTGTACGAAGGCTCTGAATATAAGTTTGCGGTTGCTCCTCACCAAACCATTCTCGAGGCCGCTCTTGATTTAGACATTGACCTGCCTTACTCGTGCCAAGCGGGTATGTGTACGGCCTGTTTGGGCAAATGTACGTCTGGTACAATTAAACTCGACGAAGAAGACGGCCTCACCGCCGCCGAACTCAAAGCGGGTTACATTTTGACCTGCGTAGCCCACCCAGTTGGTGCCAATGTAGTAATTGAGATTGAGTAAAATTTACAGACTATATTGTTCAATAATTGCCTCGTTTTCAAACTGAGACAAATCTAATGAGCCGCTCTTTTTTATTGCCACCAAAATAGAGTCTATAAAGTAAGAGGGTCAGCACGTCTGGCCATTAATACTTATCTATTAACTCATGTTACGCAACTAAAAAACAGCACCGTAGGTGTGTACTGCTGGTAGATTAGTGTCTTTACTAATTTAGTCGTTCATACAATAGACAATATTTTTATTTATTTTCAAGTAATTGATTGTTAGACAACTGCAAAATCATTCATTTTTTTACTACTCACTACTGTGTACGATTTCAAAAAATACCACTTACGTTCTATCAATGCAGCAACAGATCAAGAGCGAGCAAAAATAAACCAAGAGCTAAAAGATTTGTATGCGGGTCTTTCAGAAGACGATAAGGTTGTGTTTAACAGTCAATTACAACAATTTTTGTCTTACGAAGCAAAGCGGTTGGGTTCTGATTTTGAATCAATAAAAAACACTTAACAAATACGGCAAGCATATATAGAGTAATGGCACGGTTTTTGGTATTTTTCGAGAACACGTTATACCAAGTTTGTGCCGATGGTATTCTTTACAAGATACATTTCGTTATTATTTTTTTGTTACTTCTCGCTTTGGGCTACTTCCGTTTGCGCCCAAATGTGCAAAGGTAGCTTAGGCGACCCCATAGTCAATATTACGTTTGGGTCAGGCACAACTACAACCCAAATACCAACCATAGCCCCTGGCGCAAGCACTACCTACACTTACGTTACCCAAAACTGCCCTAACGATGGTTTTTATACTGTTACCAATACACTAAACGCCACAAGCGGCTATACTTGCTTTGGCGATGACTGGTATCACCCAACCGAAGACCACACACCCAACGATGTCAATGGTCGGTTTGTAGCTTTCAATACCAATCGTAGTGCAGGGGTCATGTATCAGCAGACGATTGGCGGACTTTGCCCTAACACAACTTATGAGTTTGCATCTTGGATAGCCAACGTAGTCAAGGTAGGGGTTTGCGGTGCTAATGCTTTGCAGCCCGATATAAAATTTCAGATAGAAGACCTCAAAGGCAATGTTTTGGGTACTTACCTGACAGGGGTGATTCAGCCCTCTCCCACTTTTACTTGGAAACAATACGGACTGACATTTAAAACACCACTCAACTTAAATCAAGTTGTCTTAAAAATTATCAACACCGCAGGCGGCTGTGGCAATGACTTGATTTTGGACGACATTACGTTCAGACCTTGTGGGCCAACTATCAGCACCACTCCGTCAGTTGCTACTATTTGTGCTGGACAAACGGCCACAATTTTGGGTACAGTAAGCGAAGGCTACGACGATGCAGTATATCAATGGCAACAAACCAATAACAACACCGACTG
Source organism: Runella sp. (assembly GCA_043769455.1). Taxonomy (GTDB): domain Bacteria; phylum Bacteroidota; class Bacteroidia; order Cytophagales; family Spirosomataceae; genus JAYVJH01. The sequence continues at coordinate 2,572 of JAYVJH010000361.1, forward strand.
GACAGATATTGTAGGAGCAACCTCACTGACATACAACATAACAAACGCCGTCGCTGGTACAAAATACAGGCTGGTAGCTGCCGCAAATGGTAACATCGACATTCCAAATTGTCGAGTGGCATCAAGCCCCGATGTACTTGCTATTGGTGCCATTTCTGAGCCAATTATACCACCAACATCGTCAGAGGTTTGTGTAGGTACATTGGTCGATTTGGTTGATTTTATGGCTAACCCCACAGCAACTTATAACTGGAAAATTGACAACACTACCCTGGGGCTAAGTCAGACTTCGGGTGTGGGTCAAGTACCAGCGTTTACGGTCTTGGGGGCTGGTACAATCGGTTTTGAGGTAACTGCTACATCAAATGGTTGTACTTCAAAGTCTAAGATGTTTTCGGTCAAAATTAACCCTAAACCTACTGTATCGCTCACAACCAACCAGCCAATGGTGTGTGCAGGCGGCAACGTAATGCTGACGGCTTCGGCAACAGGCGGCACACCAAACTATACATTTGACTGGAACAACAATTTACTGCCAACCACAACCCAGACCACTGTACCAGACACCACAACAATTTATGCCGTAACAACCACAGATTCAAAAGGTTGCTCTGCTACAAATGCCGTCAAAATAGTAGTCAATACTCCGCCCAAAATACTGAACTTAAC
>JAYVJH010000362.1:0-7401 GCA_043769455.1 Runella sp.
CCAATCAAGACCGTAACCAAGTATTGCTCACAACACACAGCCCGTATATTTTGGCAGCCCTAAACAACCTCATGAAGGCATACACAGTTGGACAAGTGGCTGGCAATGAAAGTGCCGTCAATGACATCGTCGCCAGAGAGTTGTGGGTCAATCCAGCACAGGTATTTGTGGGTTATATGGAAAATGGCGAAATAAAAAACATAGTTAATGAAGAATTATTGCAAATTGAGCATGATTGCTTAGACAGCGTTTCGACAGATATTATGGCTAAATTTGACCAACTACTTGATATTCAGTACGCATGAGCCAAGACGATGATTTTGTGATTGATTCGTATTTTGAAAAATGTATCGAATATCGAGATAGACGAAAAATAGTTGTTTTGGTGGATTCAAAGAAAAAAGCGGCAGACCAAAAAGAAAAACCCGAATATAGAATCGAAAATAATGGCCAGAATCTGGTTGCTAAAATTGAGGTAGATGATTGTCTGTTTCCAAAAGATAGAAAGCCCCAAAAATGCGATTATTTGGTTTTAGTTTATTTCAAAAAAAAAGAAAAAGTGGCGTATTTTGTTGAATTGAAGGGTAAAGATTTAAAGACGGCTATTGAACAAATAAAAGAAACGCTCAAAAATACACATAAGCATTTGACTGGTTTTTCGTTTAGATGTAGAATTTCACAAAGTAAAATAATCGCAGCTACAAATCAACATAAAGAAGTACTAATTAGTTATCTGATAAAACATTATAACAGTAATGTAACAAATGTAGTACCGACAGAATTAGTAAAAATTGGCAAAACACCATTGATTGAAACCATCTAAACAATCCAGCCCCAAAGGGGTGTAATATATCAAGATATGGTAGAGCCATATCATAAAATCAAGATATGGTAAAGCCATGTCATAATCATAAACAAATATGGAAGAAGTAGAAATGTACTTGGACGATGCCAAAGAAACCATGGAAAAGGCATTGAAACACCTGACGATTGAACTCAGTAAAATAAGGGCAGGCAAAGCCAGCGCACAGATGCTCGATGGTGTACAGATAGAATATTATGGTGCTATGACACCGATTCAGAACATGGCCTCTATCAATACGCCCGATGCCCGAACAATTATGATTAAGCCTTTTGAGCGCAAAATCATCAACGACATTGATAGGGCTATACGCAATGCCAATTTAGGGTTTTCGCCAAGTAATGACGGTGAAAACTTGCGTATATCGATACCGCCACCAACAGAAGAACGCCGCCGTGAGCTATCAAAACGTGCTAAGTCGGAGGGAGACACTGCCAAAGTAAATATCAGAAACATCAGACAAAGTACCAACAACGACATCAGAAAGCTAACCAAAGAAGGCGTATCGGAAGATGCCGTGAAGCAGGGCGAAGAACGAGTACAAAAACTAACTGACAGCTATATTGTAAGGGTAGACCAAATTTTTGCCGCCAAAGAGCAGGATATTATGTCGGTCTGATTTTTTTGTTTGAGTAGATGTCCGTGTAGTCTATTTACTCAAACAATATTAACTTCGGTAGAAAGGCGAATACCAAATTTTTCAAAAACAGATTCTTGGATTCGTTCAGACAATCGTTTGATTTCCAGACCACTACCGTTGCCGTAATTGACCAACACCAATGCTTGTTTGGCATGAACGCCCACATTGCCAATTTGTTTACCTTTCCAGCCACATTGCTCAATAAGCCAGCCCGCTGGGATTTTTACTATTTCTGGACTTATTGAAAAGCTTGGTATGGCTTCAAATCGATTTTTGAGGGGTTCAAATTGTGATGTAGAAATCTCTGGGTTTTTAAAAAAGCTGCCTGCATTACCAATTTCTACGGGGTCGGGCAGCTTGCTTCTCCTAATTTTTATGACGGCATCGCTCACGGCTTTGATGGTGAGCGTTTTGGAAGCCATGAGGTCAATCGTTTTTTGAATATCACCATAGCTCAGTCTAAACGTAGGTGTTTTGTCTAACTTAAAAACGACGCTCGTAATCACAAACTTACCTTTGGCTTCGTGTTTGAAAATACTATCTCGATAACCAAAACGACAGTCGGAATGGCTGAAATTATGTTTTTGTCCAGTTGCCAATTCAATGGCCTCCAACGATACAAAACTATCTTTGAGCTCGACACCATACGCACCGATATTTTGAATGGGTGCAGCCCCAACTGTACCCGGGATAAGCGATAGGTTTTCTAAACCAGCATAGTTATTTGACACACAATATATCACTAAGTCGTGCCATGCTTCGCCTGCTGCTACTTTGAGCCATATATTTTGGTCGGTTTCTGCTGTTATTGCTATGCCTTTCAAATCAATTTTGACGATAACACCATCGAAGGGTTGCGTAAAAAGTATATTGCTACCACTGCCCAATATCAATTTATCAAGATGCTGAAAATCGGTTAATTGTAGCATTGTTTGGAGTGAATCTTCGCTGTTGATTTCGACCAAATAGCGTGCCGTTACATCAATGCCAAAGGTATTGTAGGGCCTAAGTGAGACATTACTTTGTATTGTCAGCATAAGTTATTTTGTTGTACCATATAAATTGCGTTAGTGAACAATTTTTTTTTAGTATTCACTCGTTTTCAAATGAAAAGATTTGGGTCGAGTCAGCGCATCGTAGCCTATTGCTGAAAGCGTGCAACCTCTCCCCGAGTTTTTGATACCCGTCCAGGCTAATTCTGGGTCTAAATAATCGCAACGATTCATAAAAAATGTACCCGTATCTATCTGATTTCCAATCTGTAAAGCCGCTTCGCTGTTAGTCGTCCAGACAGATGCCGTGAGGCCATAAACGGAATCGTTCATGAGCGATATGGCTTCTTCGTCGTTTTTTACTTTTATTATACCAACCACCGGACCAAAAGTTTCTTGGTTCATTATTCGCATCTGGTGATTGACATTGACCAACACCTGCGGTGCTAAATAAGGGCTATTTACTTGACTAAGGCTAAACAACGACTCGTCAATCAAAGCCTTTGCACCCTGACCGATGGCTTCGTTGATTTGACTACGAACAAAGCCTGCCGCCGCCGTTCTAACCATCGGGCCAAGGTTGGTTGTAGTCTCAAACGGATTGCCGAGTACATAGCTTTGGGTCAGCTTTACAAATCCATCAACAAAATCGTTGTATAGATTTTGGTGTACATAAATTCGCTCAATACCACAGCACGACTGACCAGAGTTGAACATCGCTCCGTCCACTAAATTTTCGATAGTGCTGCCCAAGTCGGCATCGGCACGCACGTAGGCGGGGTCTTTGCCGCCCAGCTCCAAGCCCGTAGCAATAAACCTTGAATGTGCCGCTCGCTGCACAGCCTCACCACCAGCTACCGAACCCGTAAAAGCCACATAGTCAATGCGTTGGTCTTGTACGATATTGGCTATGTTGTCGTGGCTGACGTGTAAATATTGAAAAACCCCTTGTGGCAAACCTGCATATTCAAAAGCCTGAGCGTATCGTTCGGCGCAGAGCGGTGTTTGGTCGGAATGTTTCAGAACGACCGAGTTGCCAGCCATGATAGCAGGAACTATGACATTGACCGAAGTTAAAAATGGGTAGTTCCAAGGGGCAAGCACCAATACCGTACCGACTGGCTCTCGCTGTATAAATCGCTGAAAACCAGCTATTTTTGTTGCTTCAATATTGGCTAATGACCGCTCGGCAATACCAATCATGTACTCAGCTCGGTCTTGAAACCCTCGCTTGATTTCGGAAGGTGTATAAATAATAGGCCGTCCCATTTGCCAAGTGATTTCAGAACCAATTTCATCGGCATTGGCCACCATATAAGCCACCATTTTGCGGCAAATATCGGCTCTATGGCTGATGGTCGTTTGTTTCCAATGTTTTTGAGCAATTTTAGATTTGGCCAAAATCGACTCTATTTCTGAGCCAGTAGCCCAAGCCCGCTGGGCATAAACAGAGCCATCGACAGGTGATATTACTTGAAAGTGTGTCATGGTGGGTTATTTTATAATCATTTCGGCTACCATTCTACCCGTGGCCATGGCTGCATTGAGCGACGGATAAGACGTATAGTCGCCACATTGATATAAATTTTCAGTAATTTGTAATTGACTTTTTGGTGAATTGGCCTCATATTTCACCAATGCGTCAGCAATATGATAGGTTTTGAGATGCCGCCACGTGCTTGCTTCTGAGCCAAACCAATCGGTCAATTCTCGGATAATTTGCGTTGTCAATTTTTGCTCATCGACCAACGAAAGCCCATGCGTACTGACCGACACCAACGACTGGCCTTTGGGTGCATAATTGGGTGCAACGTCGCTCGGTACACACAAATTATGAACGGCAGACAGCCTGTTGGGGTTTAGTGCCAACATTTCGGTATTGAGTGGTGAACGAGGAGCAGCAAAGTATGTGCAAGTCGTGATGTTATATTGCCGACTGACCGACCGACCGAGTAATAAGTCTGCACGGCGGGCATCGGTAGCGATTATAATTTTCTTAGCCGTAATCGTCTGTCCATCAACAAGATACATAATATTTTTGTCAATCTTTGAAACTGTGGTATTTAGTCTAATTGAGTTTTGTGGCAAGCCATCAGCAATTTGTTGAGGAATAGCCTGAATACCCGCAGACGGAAGGACGGCATCGCCAGTATAAAATTGCTTGAAGACAAATCTAAAAAACTGGCTCGAAGTACTGAGTTCATTTTCAAGAAAAACACCACCAAAAAAGGGTTTAAAAAAAGTCTCTATCATGTCGCTGCTCCAGCCATAATTTTGCAAATAACTCAATGTATCGCTATCGGTTTCATTAAAAAACTCATCGGTCGGTACAGTTTTTACTTCATTGGACAGTTGCAATACTCGTAGTTTGTCGGCCAGCGAGCCAATAGGCGAAAAAAGTGTTTTGAAAACTTGTGCTGGTTCTTTAAAAGGGTCGGACACTACCTTAAAAGCGTTTTGGTATCTAATCAAAGCCCCCGATCGAAAGGCGTTTAGGTCGAGTGCATTGTAGTTGAGGAGTCGCTGGGCTTCGGGGTAGGCCGTCAAAAAAATTTGAAAACCACGATCTAACAAAAACCCATCAACAACATCAGTGCGTACTCGCCCGCCCACGGCATTGGCGGCTTCGAGTATGAGCGGCTCAATGCCACCGTCCGACAGGTATTTGGCGCAAGTAAGCCCAGCTATTCCTGCGCCGACAATAACAACTTCTTGATTCATAGATACTATTTTACTTATTTTGGTCAAAGATAGCAAAAAATGCTTTTTAGACAGAGGACAATTTAGCCATTATAACCCTAAATATGAAAGGAACGAGACCTCTTTCTCTTTAAAAATTATAGCGGCTATTTAGACACTTCCAAAAGGTATATTTATTGCTTGAATCTAAGCTATTCAAACTTCAAATCTTTGACAAACAACTGTAAAGTAGTTTTATCTCTAAAATTATTTTCTTCAATATTATAGGCCATCGCAAACGGTTGGTCGTTCATTAGCTGCGCTTTGTAGTCTGCCATGCCAAAAGCTATGGCCGTAAACTTGGGAGAGCCTTCTTGATAGACATCAAATTTAATATGTTTTTCTTTCATTATCAATGGATTACCCACAACTTTGAGACCGTGGCTCACAAAAACGGGAGTCATGTTTTGTGGGCCAAAGGGTGCCATTTGTTTGATGATATTATAAAATTTTTGGTTAATGTTTTTTAATTCTAAATCTAAATCAATATCAATTTGTGGCACAAGTTGGTCGGCTGTAATGCGCTGACTGACAATATTTTCAAATCTTTGACGGAACAATTCAACGTTTTCGATAGGTAGCGTGAGGCCCGCCGCAAAGGTATGCCCACCAAATTGTTCCAATAAATCTGAGCAGGCTTCGATGGCCTCATATACATCAAAACCCGCCACCGATCGGGCCGAGCCTGTGGCCTTACCGTTTGAACTCGTCAAAATAATAGTAGGTCGATAAAAATGCTCAATGCAGCGACTGGCCACAATGCCCACCACGCCTTTGTGCCAGTCGGGCTTGTACAAAACGGTGCTTTTCAGGTTATCGGCTTCGCTATTGTCTCTAATCATGTCAAGAGCTTCGTCTGTGATGCCCGTATCGACCGTTCGGCGTTCGGCGTTGTGGGCGTTTATTTTCTTGGCAAAATCAAGAGCTTTGTCCCAGTCATTAGACAACAGCAGGTCGGTAGCAGCTTTGGCGTGGGCAATACGGCCGGCGGCGTTGATGCGTGGCGCAAAACCAAAGACAACGTTAGTGATAGTCAGTTCGTTGTTCAAACCAGCCACTTCGGCTAAGGCTTTAAAGCTAATTCGTTTTTGTTCGTTGAGTTTTTTGAGGCCATAATAGGCCAGCACTCGGTTTTCGCCCGTGATTGGCACAATGTCGGCAGCGATGCTGACGACCAAAAAATCGAGGCTATCCATCAGCATATCGTCATCGTAGCCTTTGGCCACGCACATAGCTTGCAAGAGTTTAAAGCCCACCCCACAGCCCGTTAGTTCTTTGTACGGATAGGCACAATCTGAACGTTTTGGGTCGAGAACGGCAGCGGCTTCTGGTAGCGTTTCGTCGGGGCGGTGGTGGTCGCAAATTATAAAGTCAATTCCTAAACCTTTGGCCATCAACACTTTGTCAGCAGCCTTGATGCCGCAGTCGAGCGTAACAATAAGCGTATAACCATTGGCGGCGGCATATTCAACACCCTGTGCCGACACGCCATAGCCTTCGCCATAACGGTCGGGAATGTAGGTTTCGAGGTTGGGGTAATATTTATGCAAAAAATCATAAAACAAAGACACTGACGTAGTGCCGTCCACGTCGTAGTCGCCATATATCAATATTTTTTCATTGTCGTCAATCGCCTTTGAGAGCCTATCGACTGCTTTTTGCATATCGGCCATCAAAAATGGGTCGTGCAGAAAATCGAGCGAAGGCCGAAAAAAATACTTGGCCTCGTCATAAGTCTTTATGCCTCGCTGCACCAGTAACTGTGCCAACGGAAGGCTGATGTTAATATCGGTTGCTAATTGTTCTATGCCCAGCATTTGTTCGGGCAAAATCGGTTTTTGGTAAGTCCAGCGTTTGGTGTTCATGGTGGCAAGATAGCGAAAAAGAACAGGAAAATTGTAAATCGGATCGCCGAAGCGATGGAAAAATGTAAACCGTGCGGGCGGCCCCGTGTAAAAGTGTTGAAATACAGACAATTACAAATTAAGTACTTATTCAAAACTAATACGGTATTTTAATTTTGATAACTTACTGATTAACAGCATTGTATTTAACTCACGACACTGTACCATAAGTAGGTCATTATAATTAGTTTAGATTATTTTGTAATTTTGCTCTATGGGACGGGTAAATACACCAATATTAGATTCGGAGGCTAAAAATGCCTT
>JAYVJH010000363.1:0-7214 GCA_043769455.1 Runella sp.
TCACGGCCAGCAATGGCTCGTGCCCAAGTGGTGGTTGCTGCCCAATAATTGTTGAATTGATAAACTGCTGCCCAGTTCAGCTTTGTGTACCATTTACAATGCAAAAAATTAAAAAATAAATAAGCTAATTTAAAATTGAAGTACCTGTAAGATAGTCTTGCAGGTACTTTTTTGATTTATGATAGAATCGAAACTGAAAAATCAATGTACCTTTGTTTTATTGTTATAATTTTAAAATAAATGTCTCAAAAAACATACGATGTCGTTGTCGTTGGTGGTGGAATTGTCGGATTGGCAACAGTACTTAAAATCAAAGAAGCGCAGCCCAACTTGAAGGTTTTGTTATTGGAAAAAGAAAACTCCGTAGCATTGCACCAAACAGGCCACAATAGCGGCGTTATTCATTCGGGGTTATATTACAAACCCAACAGCCTCAAAGCAACAAACTGTATTGAAGGTTATAAAATGCTTGTTGATTTTGCTCAAAAAGAAGAAATCCCATTTGACTTGTGTGGCAAAATCGTGGTTGCTACTCGTGCCGATCAAGTACCCGTTCTGGAGGACTTATACAAACGTGGGGCAGCCAATGGTTTATCGGGATTCAAGATGCTCGACAAAGACCAGCTAAAAGAACACGAGCCACACGTAAATGGCATCAAGGGCTTTTTTGTACCTCAAACGGGTATTATCAACTACTTGACAGTTAGCCAAAAGTATGCACAAAAACTACAAGATTTAGATGGTGAAATACGATTTGGCGAAAAAGTAATCGAAATCAAAAACGGTGGTAATTTATCGACAGTTGTTACCGAAAAAAGCTACTATCAAACCAAACTTGTTGTAAATTGTGCGGGGCTATATTCTGACAAAGTGGCTCAAATGACCCAAAAAGAGGACATTCATCTAAGAATTATTCCATTTAGAGGTGAATATTTTGAACTAAAACCCAACAAACAATATTTAGTCAAAAACCTAATTTATCCAGTACCCGATCCAAATTTTCCGTTTTTGGGGGTACACTTTACCCGTATGATAGACGGTGGGGTAGAAGCCGGGCCGAACGCCGTACTTGCATTTGGGCGAGAAAGCTATAAAAAACTCGACATCAATGCCCGTGAATTATGGGAAACGCTCTCGTGGCCAGGTTTTCAGAAAGTAGCACTTAAATATTGGGAAACAGGGCTGGGCGAAATGTATCGGTCGTTCTCAAAAACAGCTTTTACCAAAGCACTACAAGAACTCGTGCCAGACATTCAACCAGACGACCTTGTGCCAGGTGGGGCAGGCATAAGAGCGCAAGCCTGCGACCGTGAGGGGGGCTTGCTTGACGATTTTAGCATCATCGAACGCCCCAATGCCATTAACATCTGTAATGCCCCATCGCCAGCGGCCACATCGTCGCTTGCAATAGGCAAAACAGTAGCCGAAATGGTAATGAAACGGCTTTGAAATACCAACACAAATTAAAAATGCAAACAATAAAAATAGGAATAATCAATGTCTCAGACCGTGCAAGTGCAGGAATTTATGAAGACATACCTGGCAAGGCTATTGTGGCTACTTTAAACGAATATTTGACCTCAGAATGGCAAGCCGTCTATAAAGTCATTCCTGACGAAGAAGACATAATATCCGCAACACTAATCGAAATGGCAGATGTCGATGGCTGCTCTCTGATTGTAACAAGTGGCGGCACAGGCCCAGCACTTAGAGACGTAACTCCCGAAGCCACAGAAGCAGTTTGTCAAAAAATGATGCCAGGCTTTGGTGAATTGATGCGGCAAGTGAGTTTGCAGTATGTGCCAACAGCCATCTTATCGAGACAAACGGCAGGTATTCGTGGCCAAACGCTTATCGTCAATTTGCCAGGTAAACCGTTGGCCATTCGTCAATGTCTCGATGCTGTTTTTCCAGCTATTCCTTATTGCATAGATTTACTGAACGGCCCATTTATCGAAACCAACGAAACGATTATGAAGGTATTTAGACCAAAATCATAATTATTGCCAGCTCATTTTGGTCTTTCGATTGACCCACACCACCCCAGCCATTACGATATAATATAAACACAACACAAAGTCTATAAATGGAACGGCATACCAACCAACTGTATTACCGAGTTTGTGGTTGGCCAAAATCAGAATTAACCATTGTAAAAACCGAGGAATAAAAAATGTAATTAGTCCAAGCGAAAGGATATTTTTTGAAATAGAATAATTGACCAAACCAGCAACAATAAAACAACCCAACAAAGCCCAACTCAATATATGTGAAGCCGACAATGTGCCAAGTATAATTTTATTGCTGGTCTTATAATGTTTGCCGACAGACAAATGACGTTTTTTTTGAATAAACCAATCGGTCCAAGTTTGTTTGGGAATTGAATAACAAAACGAATTGGGGTCGATGCAAATGGTGGTGTTTTGAGGTGTAGCTATTTCGTTCATGAGCAAGTCGTCATCGCCGCCCATCACGCTGAGGTGCGTATAAAAACCTTTGTTTTCAATAAACAATTCTCGCCGATACATCAGATTGCGACCAACGCCCATGTAAGGTTTGCCAGCCAACGAAAAAGACAAATATTGGAGAGCCACATAAAAGGTTTCAAATCTGACGAGCCTGTTCAAAAACCCAGACTCCGTATAGTAAGGCGAAAACCCAAGTACAATCTGTTTTTGATTATTTAGTTGGTTAGCCATTAGCCTAAGCCATTGGTTACTGGCTGGGCGGCAGTCGGCATCGGTCAGCAATATTATTTCTTTGTCAGAACTGCGAATAGCTGCCGTTAGTGCGTATTTTTTTGGTGTAACGTGCCTAAAATCCTTGTCAATTTCTATGTATTTTATTTTTTTATTATTCAACGATAAACTTTTGATGTATTCATTAGAGCCATCAGTTGAACGGTCGATGGCGATAATTATATCAAAACCAGAATAGTCTTGATCAATCAAAAGTGGCAGTAGTTCTTGTAAGTTAGCCAGTTCGTTGCGAGCGCAAACCACTATCGAAACCGATGTAAGGGGGAGAGTTGTACTTTGGTATTGTTTAAAAAAAGCTAACCGCACAAAAAAGAATGCGAAGTAAATAAATTGTATCAAAACTGTAACCGATAGCATCAACAACAAAACAACCATAGCTGGGTGATTGGTCCATTTTGAGTATTCTAATGAAATCATAAATAAAATATAATAGTTGTAAGGGTAAATTTTAAGCCAAATAATTTAAAACAAACAACTTGACTCATTTCAACGACCAAAACCTTGATGACTTTTGGCTACTTAGAGATTTATCTTGGTATTTTAGTTTCTCAAATATACATTATGTGTATTGATTGTAAAGTATAAATTCTATTTTTGTGGCATATATGAAATTTAAACTACTCAAAACCGATTCTGAAACCAAAGCGCGTGTAGGATTGATCGAAACTGACCATGGCAGTATCGAAACGCCGATTTTTATGCCCGTTGGTACAGCAGGTACAGTCAAAGCCGTTCATCAGCGAGAGTTAGCTCTGGACATTCAGGCACAGATTATTTTGGGCAATACCTATCATTTATATTTGCGGCCAGGTTTAGATGTCATAGAGCGCGCTGGTGGCCTACACAAATTTAACGGCTGGCACAAACCTATCTTGACCGACAGCGGCGGCTATCAAGTTTATTCGTTGGCAGGAACAGGTCGTAAGATTGTTGAAGAAGGGGTAAAGTTTAAGTCGCATATTGATGGTTCAACTCATTTTTTTACACCAGAGGGTGTGATGGACATTCAAAGAACTATTGGGGCAGATATTATAATGGCATTTGACGAATGTACGCCCTACCCCTGTGACTTTTTGTATGCACGTAAGTCTATGGATATGACACACCGCTGGCTAAAACGCTGTTGCGACCGCTTCGATGAGACTGAAAACAAGTATGGCTACAGTCAAACACTTTTTCCAATCGTACAAGGTAGTACATACAGAGACCTCAGAAAACAATCGGCAGAGGTTATTGCCAGTTTTGAACGAGAAGGAAATGCCATTGGAGGGCTGTCGGTTGGAGAACCAGCCGAAGATATGTATGAAATGGCAGAATTGGTCTGTGGTATATTGCCTGTCAATAAACCCCGTTATTTGATGGGTGTTGGCACGCCAGCAAATATTTTGGAGGGAATAGCACTTGGAATTGATATGTTTGACTGTGTGATGCCAACTCGAAACGCCCGAAATGGGACAATATTTACAACAGAAGGTATTATAAATATTAAAAACGAAAAATGGAAAGCTGATTTCAGTCCTATTGATGCAAATCTTGGAGGCTACATAAATTCGACTTATAGTAAAGCGTACTTGCGCCATTTGATAAAGTCTAACGAAATTTTAGGCGCACAAATAGCAAGTATTCAAAATTTAACGTTTTATTTGCATTTAGTTAAAGAAGCTCGAATACAAATATTAAATAATAGCTTCAAAACTTGGAAACAAGACAAAATAAAACAGGTGATGAGAAAGCTGTGAAAAAGTATTTTCTGGCCCTTTTTTAGTAACAAAAAAAAATATTACTCTATTTTTAAATTTTTATTGGCAAAATGCTGGCGTTTCCTTACTTTTGTGCAGTTAGTCAATAAAACCAAAGACTACATTTACCCTTTTGATAGAAACAATTAAACGCTAACCCGTTGATTATGAAAAAAGTATCTCTGCTTACCATCACATTTGCCCTTTGCTCTGCATTGTTGAGCGCACAACAGGCTCAGTACAACCCCAAAGCGGCTTATGAAGGACCCTACAAACTGAACACATGGTCGGTCAGTGCGTATGTAGGACCAAGTCAATTTTATGGCGACTTGCGTGTATATGACTTCTGGCCTGTTACCAAACAGAGCTTTGACAGCCAAAGCGAAGCTGGTACATACCATTTTGGCGTATCTTTAAACAAGCAACTCACCTACTTGTTTGGCGCACGCTTGGATTTAGGCATTGGAACACTGGCTGGTATGAAACGCAGAATTTACTTCTCGTATTTTCGTGGCAACTACTTTCAAGCAGATGTTACAGGAACAGTAAACCTAAAAGGATTGCTGTTTGGGCCAAACAAAATGAAACGCTGGAAAGCAGATGTCTATGGAGGCGTTGGCCAGATGTACTATAAATCTACGGCTTATGAGTTGGGTACAGGACGTGTCCGTCGTCGTTCTGACGACTCACCAACACTACGCAACGATGTAGCCAACCTAAGCAAAGCAGCCACAAGCTACTCAAACGACTGGGTTATTCCAGTAGGCTTCAACCTAAGTTATGAACTAAACAAAGATTTTGATATTGGTGTCGATTTTCGTTTGAACCATGTGAATACCGAAAAATTAGATGCAACAGTCGGTGGCGACGCCACTTCTATGTTTGACTGCGCTCTTTGTGGTCGTTTGTGGGAACAAGCATCTGGACAGCCGTTTTCGCCTGGTAACGCATCTGGTGCGCCAAAAGGAAACTCGGCATTGGACAAGTACGGCTTCGCTGCCGTTTCAGTTACATACAAGTTAGGTCAAAACAAAATGCGTGTTGAGAAGCGTAACGGTAAATATGTTTACAATCCTGATGCAGGTGTATATCACTTGCGCTATACCGACCCTAAGTTGTTGGTAAAACCACCGAAGATATTGACACTTGCCGAAATTGACTCAGTTGCCAAAGCCAACAAGCCAAAAGAAATTGACCCACGTTTATTGACAGACACAGACAATGACGGAGTTTCTGACTTCTTTGACAAAGAGCCAAACACACCAGCAGGAAGCGTTGTAACAGGTGCTGGCCAGAAGATTGATTTCGACAAATATTGCGCTACGGCCACAACAGGCTCGCCATGTGCGGAGATATTCACCAATGTATTGTTTGATACTGACAAAGCCATCATCAAGCCAGAATACTACGATGTATTGACCAAAGTGGTAGAACTAATGAACAAGACCTCATGCCGTATGCAGTTGGCAGGCCATACAGACCGCCGCTCGTCTGACCGCTATAACGTAGCTTTGTCAGAGCGTCGTGTCAATGCCGTCAAGCAGTACTTGGCACAAGCAGGCTTGAAAGATGCCAACCGTATTATTGTAGATGCTTTCGGGTCGTTCAAGCCAGTTGCTGACAATGGTACAGTCGAAGGATTGAAGCGTAACCGTCGTGTAGAATTGAAACTATTGCCTTAGTGCTAAATAAACAATAATAGTAACAAAAAGACCTCGATGTAAATCGGGGTCTTTTTGTTAAATTTGTACTCAGTATCATCAAATTATCAAATAAATAAAACTCTACGTTGATTTGTAAGGGACGAATAGTCAGACAATTTCCGTATGAGTTATAGTTGAACCGTAAATAATTAAGCAGAATTATTGAGGTACAAAAATATCTAACTGTCTAATATTTATTCAATAATTCGATCAATCAAAATTCACTCATTAACTTATCCCCTTACCCCCGTGTATCAAGAATTATTAAATAAACAAAAACAAATAGCCATCATAGGCTTAGGCTACGTTGGTTTGCCAATAGCCTTAGAGTTTGCCAAGCATTTCAAAGTCATAGGTTTTGATATTAACAGCGACAGAGTGGCACTCATGCAGCAAGGCCAAGACCCCTCTCGTGAGTTAGAGTCATCTGCTTTTGAGGGCAAAGACATAACTTTTACTTGTCAGTTAGAAGATTTGCGCCAAGCGCATTTTTTTGTGGTGGCTGTGCCTACACCTGTCGATGACTACAAAGTGCCAGACCTCAAAGCACTCATCGGAGCATCAACTACAATTGGAAAGGTACTCAAAGCAGGCGACTATGTTATTTATGAATCGACAGTTTATCCTGGCTGTACCGAAGAAGACTGTTTACCTATTTTAGAAGAACTATCAGGTCTGAAACTTGGGATTGACTTTAAATTGGGCTACTCGCCAGAGCGTATCAACCCAGGCGACAAAGCGAGAACGATAGATAAAATTTTGAAAATAGTGTCGGGTAGCGATGCTGAAGCCACCGAAGAAATAGCGCAAGTATATGGACAAATCATAACGGCGGGCATTTATAAAGCATCGAGCATCAAAGTAGCCGAAGCTGCCAAAGTAATTGAAAACACACAGCGAGACTTAAATATTTCGCTGATGAACGAACTGGCTATAATTTTTGATAAAATGGGAATAGATACCCTCGAAGTTATTAAGGCGGCAGGTACTAAGTGGAATTTTTTGAAATTTTA
>JAYVJH010000364.1:0-16474 GCA_043769455.1 Runella sp.
AAAGCTCCCCCATCGGGGGCGGGGGGGGCTGCTTTTTTTTCTTCGTCCACCAACTTCATAAAGCCCTCTAAACCAACGTCATTTAGCAAGTATTTCAAGCGGGCTTTGTGGCGTTTGGTGCGCTCGCCATATCGGTCAAAAATCCTAATAACGGCTTCGATAAACGGTATAACTTGCTCTTCGGGCAAAAACTCATATGCTACTTGCGCCCCAAAAGGTTGCGCACCCAAGCCCCCACCCAAAAAAACTTTGAAGCCACGTTGTGGGCTATTAGAGTTTTCTAAATTATTCTTAATTCTTGATTCTTCATTCTTCACTGTTGGCACCAGCCCAATGTCATGTATGTAGGTGTATGCCGAGTCTTTGTCTGACGACGACAGGGCGATTTTGAACTTACGACCCATGTCTTGGCAAATTGGATTACGAAGAAAATACTCAAAAATAGCTTGGGCGTGTGGGCTTACGTCAAACAATTCTTCGGGGTCTATGCCCGCTCTGGCCGAGGCCGTTATGTTTCTGACAGTATTGCCGCAGGCTTCTCGAAGTGTGATGCCCGCATCTTCTAAGTCGGCCCAAAGTTGGGGTGAGTCGGCGAGTTTGACAAAATGTAACTGAATATCCTGACGAGTGGTTGCATGCAGATTTCCTGTGGCGTATTTGTCCGAGCAGTCTGCGATTCTGATAAGTTGGTTGGCTGTGATGCGACCAAAGGGTAACTTTATCCGAATCATCTGAACGCCTGCCTGCCGCTGGCCATAGACTCCACGAGAGAGCCTAAACTTACGAAAAGCCTCTGCATCGGCTTCGCCAGATGTAAAACGGTTTATTTTTTTGTGCAAGTCCACAATATCGTCTTGTGCGGCGGGGCTTACGTTTGGTGTAAATTGTATTGACATTTTATTATTAAGGGCTTTTGCACAGGGCTGTACCCTGTGTTGTTGTATTACGGGCTTTCAGCCCTTTTTTGGGTTTCACTATTCGTTTGATTTGTGAATAGTTATAGTTTTTAGCGTACCATCAGCACTTTTTAGTTTGAGTGTGGCACTTTGTTTATTTCTGAGTGGGTCGTCTAATATCAAATCACAAATTGTAGTGTTTATTTTGGGTGCTTGTCCGTCAATTTCTATAATCTCATCGCCCAATTTTACCTTGTCAGCATAACTTCCCCAGACTAAGCCCACATACAATTTACCATCTTTCACGGTCGGACTAATTGGCCAACTTTTGCCTTCATGGGGCTGTAAAGAAGACTTTGGTTCAAAATAAAATTTACGATGTCGATAGTCTATCGTTACTTTTCCATAATCTAATAACTTCAAACCTATCCTCGACCGCCAGTCGTCTGTTACAGTTGTCCAAGTATTTGTAATTTCAGTATTGCCAATTTTTAATGATGGTATTTTGAACTTCTGTTGCTTTTTTTCTTTCTCAAACCCCCAAAGACCTCCACCCTCAGACCCAAAACCATTTAACGAATCGCTAAATATTTGACGATTTTTATAGTTTTTTATATACAAATGACTTTGGTTATGAAAATCACTTGACCCGCTGTCAAAAAGTATAATTTCTGTTTCTGTTTCACTAATTTTAACAGTGATGAGTGGACTACTTTGATTGTCTAACAGCATTTTTGTAGCATACTTTTTTGATAATTTTAATGAATCTTTGTTGTCTGTTATCAAAATCACTTTGCGGTTTGTATCAAACTGAACAATAGAGTTTCTGAGTAAATTGCTGCCAATGAAGCCATCTATTTTAAAGCATTTTGAAATTATATCATCACCTTTTAGAACTGCCGCAGGTATATTTTCAAAAACAACAGAACCAACTTGTATGCTATCAACGATGGCAAATCCTGTGCTATCAGACACATCGTTAGCATCTTGTATTTTAATTTTTCGAGTATCGTTATGACTATACCACGTTTGCTGTACAACGGTTGGTGCGCCTGTGTCAAAAATAAACTTACGTTCTTTGCCTCTAACAGTGGCTTGTACTACCAAATGTTCGCCAACAACCTGATACGGCAGCACAATAAAATAGTTTTTTGCTTTTGTCTTGCTCCCATTCATGCTGATTTTTTGGCTGTAAGAACAGATGGATAAAACTAAAAAGGGT
Source organism: Runella sp. (assembly GCA_043769455.1). Classification (GTDB taxonomy): domain Bacteria; phylum Bacteroidota; class Bacteroidia; order Cytophagales; family Spirosomataceae; genus JAYVJH01. Next base: position 2,119 of record JAYVJH010000364.1, read on the forward strand.
AGGACAAATATATTTTTCATTAGATTGTTTTTCTGTCTTTTAGTGTAATATTTTTCTGCAAATATACACTAAGTAGCCAATTTTTTCTCAAACCACCATCACCGCCCCAACGGTGGCATTACTGGTTTCGTCAATCAATATCATACTGCCGTTGGCTCTGATGCTTTGATACGAATCTATGGCCAAGGGACTGGCAGTTTTGATGGTTATTTTGCCAATGTCATTGAGTTTTAATTGAGTCGAATCCAGACGGTCGTAAGTGTGAATGTCTATTTGATAATCAATACTTCTGACAGAACAACGAGTACGAGCGGTATTATGTTGTACTACATATTTATTACCAACAATGAGCGGTTTACTTTCGTCTAACCAGCATACAATGGCCTCAATGTCTTGGGTAATAGTGGGTAACTCTTTGGAGTGAACAATTACATCGCCACGACTTACGTCCACATCGGTCGATAAATGTACTACTACCGACTGCCCTGCTTGGGCTTGGTCTAAGATTTGATTATTGAACTCAATGCGCTCAATCGTTGAACCAACACCTGACGGCAGCACCGTAACAGAGTCGCCTGTGCATAAAACACCACTCGACAGCCGCCCTGCGTAGCCTCGGTAGTCGTGCAAGGCTTCGGTTTGGGGGCGTAGCACAAACTGAACAGGGAAACGACTTGGTTGTTGCAGATTTTGCTCAGATACATTCACAGTTTCTAACAATTCCAGAAGTGTTGCACCAGTGTACCAAGGCATATTTACAGATTTATCAACAACGTTGTCGCCGTCCAATGCTGATACAGGTATGATATGCGTTTGTTTGATACCTAAGTTTTCGGCCATTTTTTGGTATTCGACTGCAATTTGAAGGAAAATATCTTCCGAAAAATCAACTAAATCCATTTTATTGACAGCCACTACTACCAACGGAATACCCAACAAGCCCACTAACAAACTATGACGGCGAGTTTGCTCAACAATTCCTTGGCGGGCATCAATCAAAACGATTGCCAAGTCGGCATTTGAGGCCCCCGTTACCATGTTGCGAGTATATTGTACATGGCCTGGGGCATCAATGCTGATAAACTTACGATTGGGCGTTTGAAAATACTTATAGGCTACATCAATCGTAATACCCTGCTCACGCTCCGAGCGCAGGCCATCGGTGAGTAGTGCCAAATCGACAGTGCCGTTGTTGCGCGTTTTACTGGCTTTTTCAACGGCTTCGAGCTGGTCGGCCAATATGTTTTTGGTGTCGTAGAGCAAGCGGCCAATAAGCGTACTTTTACCGTCATCAACTGAGCCTGCGGTTATAAATCTGAGAATATCCATGTTTTATGAAAAATTGTTATAACTTTGTATGAACAATTATTGAGAATGATATGAAAACTAAAATTTTAAAAATTGGCAATTCACAAGGTATTTTATTGAGCAAGACTTTTTTGCAACAGTATCATTTTGAAAGTGAAGTAGAAATTTTACCACAAAGCGATGGATTGTTGATAAAGTCTGTTGAAAAATCGCCTCGGCACGACTGGGAACTACGTTTTCAAAATGCGATTGCAGACGGTCATTTGCCTGACAATGAATTACTTGAAGGTTTTGAAAATAATTTTGAAAAAAGCGAATGGACATGGTAATCAATCGTTTTGAAGTTTGGTTGGTCAATCTCGACCCTACACTTGGTAGTGAAATTTCCAAAACTCGGCCTTGTGTTGTTGTATCGCCAAATGTTGTCAATAAATTTCTAAGTACCATCATCGTAGCGGCACTTACCAGTACTTCAAAACCATATCCAACCCGAGTAGATTGTATATTCAATAACCAAACTGGGCAAGTGGCATTAGACCAAATGCGCTCAGTTGATAAAGTGCGATTTGTTAAAAAATTAGGTGTTTTAGATATATCCACGGCTCAAAAAATTTGTGATACACTACAAAATTTATTTACTTTTTAAAAGTACCCCCCTTTTTTACGGTCTTCCATGGCGGCTTCGGTTTGTTGGTCGTCTATACGGGTTTCGCCACGCTCGCTGATACGGGTTTTTCTTATTTCATCAACTACTTCGGCTATCGTCGCCGCCTCAGACTCTACGGCTGCTGTACAGGTCATATCGCCCACGGTTCTGAATCTTACTATTCGTATAACTATCTGGTCATCAGTATCTTTTTCGATAAAAGGCGTATTGTTTAGTAGTCTCCCGTCACGCAAGATACACTCTCTTTGGTGGCTAAAATAAATACTTGGCATGGGGATATTTTCACGCTCTATATAAGCCCAAACGTCCAACTCCGTCCAGTTTGAAATCGGAAAAACCCGTACATTTTCGCCTTTCTGAATCCGCCCATTAAACAAATTCCAGAGTTCGGGTCGTTGCCGTTTGGGGTCCCACTGGCCAAACTCGTCTCTAAACGAAAAAATACGCTCTTTGGCACGGGCTTTTTCTTCGTCTCGGCGTGCGCCACCAATACAAGCATCAAAGCCAAACTCTTCGATGGTGTCCAATAGCGTAAAGGTTTGTAGCCAGTTACGAGTGGCATTTTTGCCAGTTTGTTCTTTTAGTCCCTTGGCCTTGATGGTGTCCTCGACTTGCCTCACTACGAGCGTTGCGCCTGCTTCTCGTACGAGCCAATCACGGTATTCGAGGGCTTCAGGGAAGTTGTGGCCTGTGTCAATATGCACAAGTGTAAACGGAATTTTACAGGGAACAAACGCTTTTTGGGCCAGCCGCACGAGCGTAATAGAGTCTTTGCCACCCGAAAATAGTAAAGCAGGCCGCTCAAACTGTCCAGCCACCTCACGCATAATATAAATGGCCTCGGACTCTAACTCATTGAGTGATTGAATGGTTGAGTGGTTGAGTGGTTGATTATTGGTCATAGCGGTTATTATTCGTTAAAATAGTTTTTCATTATTCACTTTACATTTTTCATTACGTGCTATGCAGCCCACATTCTTTTTTGCTTTGGTCTTCCCACCACCAGCGGCCAGCCCTAAAACCTTCACCTTCGGCCACGGCACGGGTACATGGCGCACAGCCAATACTCACAAAACCACGGTCGTGCAGCGGGTTGTAGGGTACGTTATTTTGTTTAATATATGCTTTTACTTCGTCAAAAGTCCAGTTCAAGATGGGGTGAAATTTATAGAGTTGATGCGCTCCGTCCCATTCCAACTGCCTCATTTCTTGCCGATTGGCCGATTGTTCAGAACGAATACCTGTTATCCAAATTTTAGACCCAGTCAATGCCCGATTGAGAGGCTTTACCTTTCTCAAAAAACAACATTCTTTCCGAGCCTCCACCGATTCATAAAAACTATATAGTCCTTTGTGGGTTGTTAAGGTTTCAATATCTTGTTGTTCTGGAAAAAACACCTCAATCTTTGTATTGTATCGTTGGTTGGTTTGGTGCAGAGTTTTGTAACTTTCTTCAAACATTCGGCCAGTGTCGAGCGTAAAAACACGAATTGGTAGCTTACTTGTCAAAATCATATCTGTAATAACTTGGTCTTCCAGCCCCAAACTGGTCGAAAACACGACTTGATTGGGATAAAGTCTCGCTAATTCAGACAAAACTTTAATGTTACTATTTCTATCAATTAAGTTGTTTAAATGTTGTAATTCGGTCATGTTTTTGTATTTACTTAAATCAATTCATCTATACTATTGCGAGTTGCTACTATCAAGTCGGTATTTGCCAAACTGTTTTCAATTGTTTGCCAATTATCAGTAAAATACTCGTACAACTGGCGTAATGTTCGATTTCCTAAATCAAAATATACAACTTTCGGTCGTGATTTTGCCAATATTGAACGATGATAAAAGTCTGAATCTTTTGTCAGAATTATCAATTTATTTTCGATTGCATAGTTCCAAATATCAGAATCAGAAAGTGTAAGGTCAATATCAGCAACAAATTTAAAATTAGGGTTGTTGAAAAAGCTAAATTTTTTAGGTAGATTAACATCGACAATATACTTCATATCAACTTGCTAATTTGTATGATACTACTGAACGGTTGGCAATTAAGGCTGCATATTCAAAAGCGGCCTGTATGTCTTCTTTTTCTAAGTATGGATATGCTTCTAATACGTTATCAATGGTTTCACCAGCCGCCATGTATTCTAAAATAGTCTTTACTGTTATTCTCATGCCTCTAATAGTAGGCTTGCCATTACAAACATCTGCGATGTGTGTGATTCTGTGTAGATTTTCCATTAGTGTTCATTTTTTTGATTTGCGCCACAAATTTAACTTAAAATAATTTCACTAAGGTTCTTAAACTCAAAACTATAACAAGCACTCCAACCAAAACCATCAGTGGTTTGCGAGGCACACGATTGACCAAATAAGCCGCCAATGGTGCAGCCACTACTCCACCGACGATAAGCCCAGCGATGATTTGCCAGCTATCGATGCCCTGAAAAATCAAGAACGTAAGGCCACTCGCCAACGACACCGCAAACTCTGCGGTATTGACCGAGCCAATGGTATAGCGAGGGTCTCGGCCACGGCCTATGAGGGTAGAGGTTACGATTGGCCCCCAGCCGCCACCGCCCACAGCGTCCATAAAACCACCAAATACTGCCAAAATACCGAGCCGTTTGGTACGTTTTTTGATGATTGTTTTTTTGAGGGCTTTATAAATAATAATCCCGCCCAGCACCATCATATAAGCCGAGATATAAGGTTTAATAACTTGACCATCAATGACATCGGCCAATAAATACGCACCCACAGCCGAGCCTATTACACCTGGTACAATCAGATACTGTACCAATTTTTTATTGATGTTTCCAAATTTGATGTGCGACATAGCCGAAGCCCCAGACGTAAACATCTCTGCTACGTGTACACCCGTGCTGCTCAGAGCTGGCGGCACGCCCAAAGCCATCAAAAACGAGGTTGAAGTAGCACCATAGCCCATGCCCATTGTACCGTCCACGAGTTGCGCCAAGATACCTATACCTACATAAACCCAAAAGTCATTATTTAAGCCAGTCAGTAAATTATCAATGGTAAAAATCTGACTATTTGCCAAAACCAAATAAACAATGACAGACACTAATAGCGTCAAAATCACATAGTACCAGAGTGATGCATTTTTTTGTAAAGTTTTAATGTATTCTGACATATCCTAAAAGTCTGTATAATATACATAGTTTATAGTATATTATTCTAATTTTTAACCCCGAAATATCTTCGGGGTTATTTTTGATACACAAATGTTATTGTTGAAAACTACAATTCAAAATTATTGGTGTATTTTCTTTTAAAATTTATACAAAAAAGTATAAAAGTATTATTTTTTCGATAATTTACTATTTCTAAATCCATAACCAAAGTAAATAACCAAGCCAGCGGCAAGCCATGCCAAAAACATAAGCCAGTTGGATATGCCGAGTTCTGTCATCAAGTAGAGATTGGTCAATATTCCCAAAATAGGCAGAAGTGAGTAATTATTGCGGTAGGTTAATATAGATAAAACGATACCAGCAATCCAAAAAATACCCATCAGCGGCTTACTTTGAATGTGGCTTATGATGTCGTTTTGTGAATATGAGAAAGCCAACAACAGAACGACTATAACCGAAACCCAATATTTGCCATTGACAAACGGTACTTTGAACTTTGATTTTGTATTGTTTTTGTCTAAAAATAAAACTCCTGCACAAACAATAATAAAGGCAAAAAGTGTGCCTACACTCGTCAGGTCGGTTACGAGTTTCATATTCAGAAACAACGACGGTACAGCCACTAAAAAGCCAGTCAGAATAGTAGAAAACGAAGGTGTTTTGAACTTGGGGTGAATTTTGCCGAACGCCTTGGGTAGTAGCCCATCTCGGCTCATGGACATCCAGATGCGAGGCTGCCCAATCTGGTAAGCAAGCAGTGCGCTCGTCATGGCCACAACGGCACTAACGGCAATGACACCCGACAGTGAAGACAAGAACGATTTTTGCCAGCCTGTGGCGTTGATACTCACACTCTTGAAAACATAAGCCAGTGGGTCATCTACTTTTAGTTCAGTATAAGGCACCATTCCATTGAGAACCAAGGCAATAGCCACATAAAGCGTAGTACAAATAATGAGCGAATAAATAATAGACCTCGGCATATCTCGCTGTGGGTCTTTACATTCTTCGGCGGTAGTCGAAACCGAATCGAAGCCAATAAACGAAAAGAAAACGGCTGATACTCCCAGCAAAACGCCGTTGATACCTTTGGGTGCAAAATTGCTCCAGTTGGCAGTATCGACATAAAAAGCACCTACGACAATGACAGTCAAGATGACAATAATTTTGAAAAGTACCAATGCGTTGCCTGCTGTGCGAGACTCCTTGATGCCAATGTAAGCAACAGTAGTGATGAGTGCGGTGATGAGTGCGGCTGGAATGTTCATCAACATTTTGAAACCAAACAAGGTAGGAGCAGTTCTGAACGCTTCTTCTTGTGCTATAATTTGCGGGCCAGCCACGCCCCCAGCTTTGGTAATGGCAGTAAACTCATTGAAACCATCTCGTGCCGATATATAGTCGGTTGCAAAATATTCTGGGAAGTGTACGCCAAACCGTTCTAACATTTCCATAAAATACCCCGACCAACCGATGGCTACCACCATATTGCTAACGGCATATTCTAAAATAAGCGACCAGCCAATAATCCAAGCTACTACTTCGCCAAACGAAATATAAGTATAGGTATAAGCACTACCGCTCACAGGAACTGTTGAAGCAAATTGGGCGTAGCAAAGCCCCGTAAAAGCGCAAGCAATAGCTATAAAAACAAACAATAACGACACGGCTGCTCCGCCTTCAAAACTGGCATTGCCGATGGTACTAAATATACCGCCACCAATAATGGCCGCAATACCAAACGATGTTAAATCTCTGACGGTAAGGGTTTTGACCATCTGCGACGACTCGCCATGTTTGGCATCGTTGAGGGCTTGACTGATTGATTTTTTACGAAAAAGAGAGTTTAACATGATGTAGTGGCTTAGGTTTTGGACACAAATATATAATTTAGTTGGCACACATCAAATTTTGGCCATGACCCAGTCAGGCAAAAGCCGCAGTAGCCATGCTACGAGCCAGTAACGTTTGGTAATATAGGCTACTGCTGCTTTGCGCTCAATGGCATTGGCTATTTGGGTAGCGGCTTTCTCAGACGAGGCCACCCAGAACATTCCTTTTTGGCCTTTGGTGAGTGGGGTGTCCACATAACCTGGGCGAATATCGGTGATTGAAATATGCTTAAATGATTTGGCAGAACGAAACCGCAAACCTTCCAAATAACTACTCATAAAGGCTTTGGAGGCGTGATATTCGGGTGCATAAGAAGTACTACGAATGGCCGCAATAGACGAAATACCAACGATATGACCCGACGGTTGAGTTTTGAAATAATCGTAAGACCAGCGAGCCAAAGCCAAAAAACCCCGCACATTTATATCAATCGTGGCCATTTCTTGGGCGGCTGTTGCTTTCGGAAAACCCACGCCCGCATTGATAACCACCATATCAAAACCGTTCATTGTCGTGGCCAACTCTTGCATGGTTTGGCACGAAGCCTCCAATTCGGTAACGTCCATTTGCCGAACGTGAATGGTGGTATTGGGAAAAGCCAATTTGATTTCTTCCAATAAAGCTAATCGCCGACCAGTAATAGCCAGTTCAAAACCTTGTCGAGCGTAGAGTTCGGCCAGCGAGCGGCCTATGCCTGTGGTTGCACCAATGAGTATGATTTTTTTCAAAGTAGTGTATTTGATTTAAACAAAAATAAATGATTTTTAGCGACACCATCGCTTGGAGCGATGGTGTCGCTGGCGTATAGTAACTTACAAAACGCCCTTAGTCGAAGGAAGCGAGTTGATTTCGTTGAGGTTGCGCCTAACAGCCATTTTGATAGCCTTAGCAAATGCTTTGAAGATGGCTTCTATTTTATGATGCTCATTCTGGCCTTCGCACTTGATGTTAAGATTGCAGAGAGCGGTGTCAGAAAATGATTTAAAAAAATGATAAAACATTTCGGTTGGCATTTCGCCAATTTTTTCACGCTTAAAGTCTGCTTCCCAAACCAACCACGGCCTTCCCGAAAAATCTATGGCCGCTTGCGCCAGGGCTTCGTCCATTGGTAGTAGAAACCCATAACGATTGATGCCCCGTTTGTCGCCGAGGGCAGTGCGATAGGCTTCGCCGAGTGCAAGAGCGGTGTCTTCGATGGTGTGGTGTTCGTCTATATGCAGGTCGCCTTTGACGCTTATACTAATGTCTGCGCCCGAGTGTTTGGCGAGTTGGTCGAGCATGTGGTCATAAAAACCAAGCCCAGTGTGTATGTCTGACCGCCCAGTACCGTCGAGATTCAACTCTATTCTGATTTCTGTTTCTTTGGTATTTCGTTCAATTATTGCTTTTCGGGCAGGTAGCCGCAGGTGTTCATAAATCTCGTCCCAGTTGTCCGATACAAGCGTAATGGCAGTTTGGTGGTGTGTTGATAGATTTTCGGGCAGCTCTTTGGCAATCAAAATAGCCTTACAGCCCAAATTTACGGCCAACTGCACATCGGTCAGACGGTCGCCAATCACATAGCTATTGGCCAAATCATGGTCGCCTGTTAGGTATTCGCCCAATAGTCCCGTTTGAGGTTTACGAGTAGGCGCATTTTCATGTTCAAAGGTACGGTCGATGTGTATGGCTTGAAAGTGGACGTTTTCACCTTCGAGGGTTTGCATCATTTTGTTGTGTGCAGGCCAAAACGTTGGCTCAGGAAACGACTCCGTACCTAAGCCGTCTTGATTGGTAACCATCACTAATCCAAAATCGGTTTCTTCGGCCACTCGGCGCAGGTTTGAAATAGCACGTGGCAAAAATTCCAGTTTTTCTAACGAATCTATCTGAAAGTCAGTTGGTGGTTCAACGATAATTGTACCGTCTCGGTCTATAAAAAGTAGTTTTTGCATTTGAGTTTAATATAAAAATTTGCCTTTGGTAATCACATCTACTCACAATCCAACACATTCATAAATGGCTACATACTGAAACAACGTACCAGCCAAAACGAATAAATGCCAAATACCATGCTGAAATTTGAGTTTTTCCCATTTATAAAATATTACACCAAAGGTATAGGCAAGGCCACCAGCGAGTATCCAGCCAAAAATTTCAAAAGGCATATTTGTATATAATGGCTTGACTATAAAAACAACCATCCAGCCCAGTGTAAGGTATATAAAAGTGGAGACAGTGTCATATTGGCCAATAAAGAATACTTTGAGTGCGCTGCCACAAAGTATCAACGACCACATAATGCCAAGAAAGACAGTAGCAGTGTCGTGATTGGTGTATTTTAAAATAATGGGTGTGTAAGTACCGCCAATCAAAAAGAAGATACTGATGTGGTCCCAGATTCTTAGATTTTTTTTGGCTTCGGGTTTGCATGCTAAATGATATAACGTCGAAGACAAATAGACCATTAAAAAACCAAATGAGAAAACAGATGTGGCCATTAAGGCAATTGAGCTTGAATATGACGCTTTGATTAGTAGCAAAGGAACAAGGACAAGTGCCAACAAAAAACCGATGCCGTGGGTAATGGCATTGAATAACTCTTCTTGTGTGGTTTGAATTTTGTGTGCCATATTTTTTTATTTTTGATGATTTTTATAGAAAAGAACAATTTTGATAGCACCATATTACTTTTAGACTTTGGACAAAAAAAGACTCACTATTAGAAAAGTAGGAACAAACGCTGTAATTTTAACTGCATGAAGAAAAAAAGAACGCTGGGAGTTTTTGCCGCCCAATAATAAGTATAAATGTAGAATATAGCAAGATATTGGTAAATCTTGTGATGTCCCTGTCCAATTTTGAGGGTACTAAAAGTGTAGTATAGCTTGAGTGAAAGTAGTGTTTTGTAATTATCGTAGAAATCGAACCGTCAATGCTCAAGTGTTACCAAAGACAGGGATAGTTGCGATGGGGTACAATCCTTATTTCAAGCATTTTATTTGCCTTATTCTAAGAAAACAGAAAGCATATTATTTTCAGACCGATGGGTACAGCTAAATTTTTCAGTAAATTCTACACCTTATAATTATGCAATTTTAATAATCTGTGGCGTTTTCAGTACTTCAAGTTTTTTTGTTAGTAATCTTGCCACCCATCACTCAATTATAAGGCAAATGATTAACAAAACGCCAATCTTAATAAAACCTAACAAACTGGCGCTTTGTGTTGTAAATTTACGTTATCATCTTAAACACATAAAACTATGTTACTTGTTGTACTCGGTATTTTTATTGTCATAGCAGGTTTTGCTATCAATACCCCAGCCATGCAGTTTGCTCGTTATTCTCGGCCGTTCAAGGTCGTGGGTTTTGTAATGATGGCCTTGGGTTTTTTGTCGTCTTGTATCAAGCAAATCGATGCAGGTATGGTTGGGGTGTCGTCGTTGTTTGGTGAAGTGGGTGGCCAGACATTGAATAGTGGTCTGAACTTTGTCAATCCGTTGGTTAATATTACAGAGTTTGATGCCAAAACCCAGAGCTACACCATGTCGGCAGTGCATGACGAAGGCGATAGATCGGGCGATGATGCCATCAGAATTTTGACTGCCGACGGTCTGGAAGTAATCATTGATTTGACGGTTTTGTACAGAATTATACCCTCAGAAGCACCCAAAATATTGAAAGAGATTGGGGTGAGTTATCAAGAAAAAATCGTTCGGCCATTGTCTCGTACTCGCATCAGAGACAATGCCGTCAATTATGATGCCGTTGCACTATATTCGAGCCGCCGAAATGAGTTTCAAGATAAAATTTTTAAGCAAATCGAAAAAGATTTTAAAGCCAGAGGTGTATTGTTGGAGTCTGTTTTGATTAGAAACATCAACTTGCCTGAGTCTGTCAAAAAAGCCATTGAGTCAAAAATCAATGCCGAGCAAGACTCACAAAAAATGCAGTTTGTACTCACCAAAGAAAAACAAGAAGCCGACCGCAAGCGTGCCGAAGCACAGGGTATAGCCGACTATCAGCGCATCATTGCTACTGGCCTCACAGACAAGCAGCTACAATATGAAGCCATCAAGGCCCAAAAAGAAATTGCGACCTCGCCCAACACCAAGGTAATTATTATGGGAGGCAAAGGTAGTTCACCTGTTATTATTGGGCAGTAAGTAGTAATGTAGAATTATGAATGAATGAATGATTGAGTAAATAATTGCTGCCTTTGTTGGTGTTTTCACCAACAAGCTACCGTCCAAAGGTGTAAATATTAACCGAAAAACCGTAAAATATTAAATGTAAAATGTAAAAATTGCTGCCTTTGTTGGTGAAAACACCAACAAAGGCGCAAATTGTAAATATTAACCAAAAAACCGCAAAATATTAAATGTAAAATGTAAAAATTAAGGCAAAAAAATAGAAAAATATTTTAATTTAACTCACGACACCGTACTACATTACGACTATTTTAAAACCCTGCCGAGTGGCCATCTTTTCGGCTTTCAGATGCGCCATGATATACCTTGTTTTTGGTGTCGTACATAATGGCTTGGTAGCCGCCATAGCCGCCCAGCCCAAAGCCTACTTTGTGGCCTTTTCGCATGAGGTCTCTGATGGTTTCGTAGCTATACCCGCTTTCGAGTGTTACATTACCGCTGTCTTCCATGCGCTCGCCAGTGGGTTCTGAGCTGCCGCTGTGGTCTATGCGTGGGGCATCGCCTGCTTCTTGGGGGTTCATACCAAAGTCAATCATGTTCATCACTATCTGGGTATGGCCCAATGGCTGAAAGCTACCGCCCATTACCCCAAAACTCATAAACGGCTGGCCGTCTTTGGTAATAAAAGCTGGAATGATAGTATGAAAAGGCCGTTTGTGGGGTGCATAAGTGTTGTTTTGGCCCTCAATTAAACTATACAATTCGCCTCTGTCTTGAAACTGAAAACCTAAACCGTCAGCCGACATACCCGACCCAAAACCACGATAATTGCTCTGAATCAACGACACCATATTGCCCTCACCATCGGCTATGGTCAAATATATCGTGTCGCCGTCTTTTAGAGCAGGGTTGCCGGCATCAATTTTTGATAATGCTCTGTTTGGGTTAATCAGCTTGCGCCGCTCAGTAGCATATTCTTTTGAAATCAACGATTTGACAGGAATTTTAGCAAACTCTGGGTCGGCATAATATTTGGCACGGTCTTCAAAAACCAATTTTTTGGCCTCTACAAACAAATGAATATGCTCAGCACTGCCCCAAGCTATTTTTGAAAAATCGTAGCCTTCCAAAATATTTAGCATCTGCAAAGCTGCAATACCTTGCCCATTTGGTGGCAGCTCCCAGACATCATAACCACGATAATTGGTCGAAACAGGATCAATCCATGTTGAGGTATGGTCGGCAAGGTCTTTGGCAGTCAGAAACCCTCCTACTTTCTTAAAAAACGTATCTATCGTTTGGGCTATTTCGCCTTTATAAAACGCATCACGGCCACCTTTTGCTATTTTTTCGAGGGTATTGGCCAATGCAGGATTTCTGAATATTTCGCCACGCTTAGGTGCAGCCCCATTGGGTGCATATACTTCTTTGATATTGGGATATTTACCAAAACGAGCCACCATACCAGCCCAGCCGCCAGCGGCTTCGTCATGCACGGGGTAGCCTTCACGGGCATACTTAATGGCGTGGCTCAGGATTTTGTCCATGGGTGTTTTACCAAATTTTTTGTGTAGTTCAAACCAGCCATCTACACAGCCAGGCACGCTCACGGGTAGTGGGCCGTCGGCAGGTATGTGTGTGAGGCCACGTTTTTTGAATTCGTCCAACGTCAAGCTATACGGTGAGCGACCCGAGGCGTTGAGGCCATAGAGTTTTTTGGTTTTTGCGTCCCACACAATGGCAAACAAATCGCCGCCTATACCGTTTACGTGTGGCTCCACTACGCCCTCCATGGCATTGGCGGCTATGGCGGCATCAATGGCATTGCCACCTGCTCGCAGTACGTCAATAGCCGCTTGGGTACTGAGTGGGTGCGAAGTACAAGCCATACCATTTTGTGCCATCACCACCGACCGTGTAGCAAACGCACGACCAGAGAGGCGATCTTGAGAATGTAGAATACAGAATGTAGAATGTAGAATGATAGCTACACAACAAGTAATCAATTTGGAGATATTGAATAATGAGCGCATTGGGGTAGGTGTTGGGTTTATAAAAATCAGAAAGACAAATATAAAGCAAAAAGCACCTCAGAAACTAATCTAAGGTGCTTTTTAAGTCTTCACACAAGGCCAGAAGGCCATTTTGTAACCCGTAAGGGAATCCAAAATTATGTCGTAAAGTATTGACAATCAGTTGGTTAAAAAAATATTTTTAACCAACATACTACAAAACGTGCTATTTTTTTGAACTAATGAAAATGTAGAAAAAATTGCAACTATTTGATTATTAAATAGTTACAACAAATAGTGCGCTCTTAAAAACGTACTACAAAACGTACTATTAAAATGCCTCATTCATAAATTTGTTCTCCTTCTCACAACTTCAAAAGCTAATTAGCCGTAAATCTTCGATTTGCTTGAAATGCTTTGTATTAAAAGTAGCCAGTGGATAGTTGTATTGCATGGCAGTAGCCCCAATAAAAATGTCTGGTACTTCGATTAGCCTATTTTTTGTTTTGAGGCTCTTATAAATGCCAACCGCTATTCTACGAGTTTCACTATCAAACGGCAAAATCGTTATATCCTCAAAAAAGTCCTCCCAAAATATATTTTGTTCGTCTGTGCTACCAACATATATCTCATACTCGGTAATGACTGACACTACAAAAGAATCGTAGTTTTTTGAGAGTTTATAAAGTACAGAGTTTTCTTTTCGCTTTTTTCTAAAAAAGTCAATCAGTATAGACGTATCTAAACAAATTATAGAACTCTCCATTTACTGAAATGTTTACGGGTTTCCAAAAACGCTTTATATTGTTCGTCTGTCATGGTAGGTGCAGACAATAGCTTTTTTTGGAACGCACTCCGCTCCGTTGCTAATTTTGGTTTTTCTAATAATTTTCCAGTATCAAAAAGCAATTTTTGTATCTGACTTTCGGGTAGCTGTTTCACAATGTCAAGTACTTGATTGTACCCTATTTTCAATCGTAATTCCATGATTTGTGTTTTGTTATGTTTTACAACTCCGTCAAGTTTTCGGATAGTCTTAAAAAATCTCTGATATGAAAAATCTCATCACAGTCAAAGATATTGAGAACCTTACCGTTATTGATAATCGTAAAGTTATTTCGTTGCGACAATGATAGTTTTTCGATAGATGGAAAGTTAGTAAGCGGCACGACCAACGTTCTGCCGT
>JAYVJH010000365.1:0-4530 GCA_043769455.1 Runella sp.
TTGCGCTCACAATCGGAAACTGCCGCTGGCCGTCATATACGCCTTTGGCTTTGAGGTTTATATCGACCAATCCCCGTAGGATTTGGCCGGGAAGGGGTATTACTTTTGTTATCTCTTCCAAATTGATTTTAGCCACAAAATCGGCATCAACTTTCATACGTTTTAGCCCCTCTATCAACGCCCGCCCTTTCACAGGATTATTGCCCAACAAAAAAGACAGATTTTTGACATCGACCGAGGTATTGGCCAACTGGTCGGTGGTATTTTTGACGGTAGCCTCAATGTCGATTTTTTCGAGTGGTTTAGGTAAATCTGGGTATTGTACATGGCCATCTTTAACGCTCAGATTCAACAAAAAATCAGGAAACTGACGGCTATTGTAAGTACCCACAACCTCGCCATCGAAGCCGATTTTGCCAGTGGCCTCTACATCGCTGTAGTTTTGGGTATAAGCCCCTGGCACAATCGAAAAAAACTGTTTAAAGTCATCACTCAGTGCCTTGAAATGTATATCGGTATGAATATTGGTATCGGGCATAATGACCGAACCGCTTAGTTGGAGTGGAAACTCATTGATGGTTAGTTTGGTATTTTTGAAGTCGTATTTATTAGCCAACAAATCAAGGGTTGTGGTGGTTTCTAAACTCAACTTTTTGTTGTTCAGATAATTAACCCCTCCATAACTAATTTGAGCATTTCCGATTTTTGTATCAGATAGTACCTCGACCACGTCCTGAGTCAAATCACCCTCGCCTGTCTGACTGATATTTTCGAGTTTGATGAGTGTATTCGTCAAGCGGTCGTCGTAAACTATTTGCCCATCGCTGATTTGCCACGACCGAACACCAACCGAAAAAGCAGACTTGGCAGTATCAATCTTTGACACAGCCCGATAAATGGCATAATTGGCCGAGCTATCTTTTAAGATTTTGACCAAAATATGAGGCCGATTAAGGCCAATGTGATTGACTTTGATTTGCTCGCCTCGCCAAACCGAAAGCAGATTGACCGACAGCGACAGTTCAGTGGCCGACACTAACGTATCGCCCGTAAAAGGGGAACGGCCTACGACACTCAAATCAGATAGATTGGCCGTTAAGTCAGGAAAATCCCGCCATAGATTGAGCGACAAACCGCCGTAGTTTACTTTGGCATTGATATTTTTTTCGATTTCTTGATTGAGAGCGACTTTGAGTTTATCTCTAAATAAAAAGGGAACACATACCACCAACGCTACCAAAACGAGTAGTATAATTCCGCCAATTTTGATTGCTTTTCGCATTTTATGGTTTTAAGATTTAGTTGGCTGAAAAAAATTAAGTGTAAATAGTCTCATAGAAATATTCTATGCCATTTTCCAGACATAGCTACCTTCTTTTCTCATAATAAGCTATATTGGCTGATGTTTATATTTCGCTGGCTATTTGTGCTATTGTAATAGTTAAAATATTTTCAAGATGTAAACGAATATTTTTTTCCTTTGAACCAATATCATCTTTGATTGAAATAACGTGGGGTTTAATGTCAAGAGGAATAGTCATGTCACTATTTTCATCAGGCAGAATGTCTTTGTATTCTAAAAACGCACCGATAGCAATTACACTATCGTCATACCCAAAATGATGCAAAGTAATTCCCAATTCATACTTTTTCCTTTCAAATTCAATTCCGAATTTAAAGTATCCTTTTGGCAAAGTCCGATTAAAGTAGTAATTATGTTTTTTAGCATAACTCACTATTTGTTCGTAGTAATAATGCTGTTTTGCTGTATCAGTAGGACTTCCACTACCAATATAAAATGATACACTATCATCAAATTCGCTTTCAAGTTTGTGCTTGTATTCATTTAAAAATAGGCTACAATAATTAAAAACTTGAAGTCTATTTTCAGTAAGTGTTTTTTCATATTGTTGCTGCTTTTCTTGTTGCTTTTTAAGTACCTTTTGCTTGAATATATTAGTTACTTCATTCAATGAGGTATTGCTTACTTCTTTGATGTTGAGGGCTTCTTCGATATTGCGTTTTTGGATTTCGGCGAAGTAAGTAACCAATTTTTGAGGTTGGTTATCATCTGCTTCTTCCAATGCTTGGATATATTTTACTTTGGCTTCTTCCCTCAAAACAGTTATTGGGAAAAAGTTACTTTTTATCAAAATAAGGCTTGCAATGAGTCTTACAACTCTACCATTTCCATCTTGAAATGGATGAATAGTGGTAAATGCGTGATGTACCCACGTTGCAACTGTAAGAGGGTTTATATTCTGTTCGCAAAGTTCATTGTAAATTTCAATCAGTCTATCCATTTCGGCTTCTACGTGTTCAGGCGGACAATATAAAATAGTTGTGCCATCTTCTCGTGTTGGATTGTTTTCACGTTCTTTAAATCTGCCTTTTATGAGTGGGATTTTGGTTTTATTTCCAAACTGGTCTCTGCCTTCCGCAAACTCTTGGTGTCGTGTTGTTAATTGATGTAACTCACAAATGAAGCCTTTTGTAAGTGGTCTATTTTCATTAACAATGTCAAATATGAAGTCAACAGCATCTAAATGATCTTGTAAATGATTAAACAAAATTTGTTTAGGTATATTAGTATCGCCATGACTTACCAATGAGGATATAAACCCTTCATTGATTAGCGTCTCTGTAACCCCTTTATCAATATCATACATTCTTTCAACTATACCTGTTTCGATGGCGTGTCGTCTTTTTAATCTATTTACAAATTCTTCGTATTCCTTTGAATTAGCTTGTAAAATTTCTCTACGTGCAAACCAAGAAGGTGCAATTTCATCTAATAAAGATGTATCACAATTTTTCCAATTATCTGAAAATGAAATATAAGTCCAAAGCCTGTGTGCTGTCATTTTGTTTAAATATACAGTAACTAATGTACTTGAAATAGCTTGCGCCCGTACACAAGTTTTATTTTTGATTTATTTCAGTTAATTTCACACCAATATAGTAACCTAATGCACCACCTAAGAACGCTAAATATCCAGAGGAAACTTTAGACCCAATATGAAATCCAATCATTGTTGTTATTATGATGAATAAACACCCACCTAAAGATTCTTGGTTAGTGTCAGGGTTTTCTTTGTGAGAAACACTATTATTTACAGAATGATTATTTATAGATTTTTCTGATTTACCCTGATAAGAGTTGTTATTATCTTCTAAATCAAAGCCACGGAAGATCTCCCATTCTGATGGGGCATTATCAAAAAAAGAGCCATTTTCTATTTCTACATTAAAATATACATCTGAATTGCTCGACACAAGTACATTATCACCTATTTTTGCATTTATTGCTACTGATACAGATTCTCCTATATGTGAATTACTACCTAATTTTGAACCAGCCCCTAAGTGTACGTTTTTTGATATTTGAGAGTTATCACCGACTATAACGTCTTTATAAATCATTGGTTACGTTTCAAAGTATAGACCTGTACTAAAACGTGTTCAAAAAGCCCCTTTATGTCGTATTTTTGTGATTCGAAGCAACAAAAAACGACAAAAGATGCAATTTGAACACCGTACAAATATAGTAATAAATGTAGAAAGTAGTCATTGGTTAATTTATTTTATAAGTAATTGATTATAAAATATTTACATATCAAAATAGCACTTTTAATAATCTAAACTAATTTTAATGATCTACTTAGTTGTTATATATTTGTATATACAAATAATAGAGCGTATTAAATTAAAAAGCGACTATGTGATAGCCGCTTTTTAATTTAATGTTTGAAAAAAATTTTTTCTTGAGGCGTCAGAGGTGCATTTAAAGACCGCCTTTGCTTACGCTGCTTTACTTGTTCATCAATAGCCCTAATATTACTTTTAATATAGAAATTAGGATCCGAAATGATACTTTCAAGTAGCTTTTGTTGTGGAGTGAGATTATGTTTCATTATCTTCTACTTGGTTTAAGTCTGTTTTTGGTACAAAGTTAGTACCATTGTTTGATTTATCAAACGATAATTCGGGTAAATTTATTACTTGGTTATCGTTATTATTGAAATCTACAAAATCAATATATTCTGTTTCTTGAACAATATCTTCAATAAATAGGAGGGATAATTCTGTAAGTTTTTTTGCATATTCTAAACCAAAATAATCACCTTTATGAACATTGTCTAAGAAAAGAGATATTAAACTATAATCAATAACGAACCCATGGTCAGGACAGCCATCTACTAAATAATCAACTAACCGTCGTATTTTATTTTCGTTGTCTTTAAGCGGGCTATATTCTATCAATATTCGTTTTGCGTATTGGCAAGCAATATCTAATTTTCTCCTTTTATCACCTAACTTATAAGGATTAATCTGTTTGATGATAGGTTCATAAAATTTCGAGAGGTGATCGAGAAGTTGCTTTGAAAGTTCGTTTTTCTGTATATTGATAGTATCATGTTCATATACTTGTACAGGGTTTGTTCATAAAAATGTTACTGGTTGAAAATTTCTGGGATTAACTCCCAGTTTTTGGTTAATTTTTCACGTAAAATGGAAATATTCTCTCTT
>JAYVJH010000366.1:0-4018 GCA_043769455.1 Runella sp.
TAAGGCATTTTTAGCCTCCGAATCTAATATTGGTGTATTTACCCGTCCCATAGAGCAAAATTACAAAATAATCTAAACTAATTATAATGACCTACTTAAGCTACTTTTGCCCACTTATTTAGTCCATTTTAAAAATTTAAAATTATTTTTACGATTAAATATAATTAACTGAAAATAACCGCAAAGACACTGCACAGATTATTGGATTATTCATGCTAAGCAACTAAAAAACAACACCGTAGGTGTGTACTGTTGGTAGTAGTTAAGATGAATAATTGAATAGTAAAGCCCCAGCGGGGCGGCCTGCTGACAGGTTACGTCTATGGCTATTACGTTGCTCTTTTGCTACTACTACCGTTGCGGCAGACCTTTAATAGTGCGTCTCTCTGGTACTTTTGCGCAATATAAGTGAATAATACAACTAATCAGTGAGTTTAAATGATACAATACCAAATAGAAAAAAACCTGAGCGCAGATGAGTTTAAGTCCGTCCTCGTCAAATCGACATTGGCAGAAAGACGACCCATTGACGATGATGTTAGAATAGAACTCATGCTGGCACACGCCAACTTAATAGTAACAGCCCGAGACAACGATCAATTGGTCGGGGTGGCTCGCTCGCTGACAGATTACGCCTTTTGCACCTATTTGTCCGACTTGGCGGTTGATGAAACTTACCAAAAACAAGGTATCGGCAAGGAGCTTATTCGCCATACTAAACTTGCCACATCACAGGCCAAACTCATATTGTTGGCTGCTCCCGCCGCAACTAATTATTACCCCAAAACAGGAATGACACAGTTTGAGTATTGTTTTTATCTGAACGATGTAGCAGATTTGATATGAAATTATTTTTCTTTATCTTTGAATCAAAAAATAACCAAACCCAGTTGAATACATGAAAAAAGCACTATTTGTCGCATTATTTATTATCCATGCTTCATTTTTTAATAGTCAAGCCCAGACTACTTATAACGCCAATAGTCGTTTTGAGCAATTAGGGCCGCAACTACCCACTCCCAACACCACACGCTCGGCTTCGGGCGCACCGGGCAAAGATTTTTGGCAGCAACGTGCCGACTACGACATCAAAGCCGAACTCGATGATGTAAATCAGCGAATCGTTGGTTCAGAAACCATTACTTATTTTAACTATTCGCCCGACGAACTCAAATATGTATGGCTACAACTCGACCAAAATCTGTTCGACAAAACGTCAATCAATGCCCTCTCAAAAACCAATACCGTTCAGAAACAAATGACGACTGCCGCCGTTCAAGGGTTTAATTCGAGCAGTTCGGTTTTTGGTAATATCAATGGTAGTAAAGAATTTGGACATAAAATAACCACCGTCAAAGACCCCAAAACAGGCCAGCCACTCAAATATACTATCAACGGTACAATGATGCGAATAGAACTGCCAGTCGCTATCCGAACCAACCAATCATACTCGTTTTCGATTGATTGGAATTATTATATTAACGAATATTATGGCCGGGCGGGCTATGAGTTTTTTGCCAAAGATGGTAACTCAAACTATTTTATTGCTCACTGGTTTCCAAGAATGTGTGTTTATGACGATGTAACGGGCTGGCAGAATAAACAATTTTTGGGTCAGGGCGAATTTACACTCACCTTTGGCAACTACAAAGTAGCCATTACCGTACCCAACGACCACGTAGTAGGCGCAACGGGCGAACTCCAGAATGCAAGCCAAGTACTGACTGCCGAGCAAATCAAACGATTGGACAAAGCAAAGTCGGCTACTCGCCCTGTGGTGATAGTAAGCCAAGATGAAGCCGAAAAACTATTGGCAAACAAACCAAGCGCAACAATGGCCAAAAAAACGTGGATTTACAAAGCCGAAAACGTCCGTGATTTTGCCTTTGCCAGCAGCCGCAGGTTTATTTGGGACGCTATGCAAATCGACCAAGCTGGTCGCAAAGTAATGTGTATGTCGCTTTATTCAAAAGAAGGTAACCCACTTTGGGGGCAATATTCTACGATGGTAGTGGCACATACTATCAAGACTTATTCAAAATTTTCGGTCGATTATCCTTATCCTGTTGCCTACTCATGCCACTCTACGGCTGGTGGAGGTATGGAATACCCTATGATTTCGTTTAATGGTGGTCGCCCAGAAGCCGATGGCACTTATTCGGAGGGTGTTAAGGCGGGTATGATTGGCGTAATAATCCATGAAGTAGGCCATAACTTTTTTCCGATGATTGTAAACTCTGACGAGCGGCAATGGTCGTGGATGGACGAAGGACTAAATACTTTTGTGCAATATTTAACAGAAAAAGAATGGGATAGAAACTTTCCAGGTCGCAGAGGTGAGCCGCAATATATAGTGGACTACATGAAAACCGACCCCACGCAGCAAGTACCAATCATGAGCAGTTCGGACAATATCATGGCCTTTGGCCCCAATGCCTACGCCAAACCTGCCGCTGGTCTGAACATTCTCAGAGAAACTATAATGGGTCGCGAACTGTTTGACTATGCTTTTAAGGAATATGCCCGCCGCTGGGCTTTTAAAAATCCAACGCCTGCCGATTTTTTTAGAACCATGGAAGATGCCAGTGGCGTGGATTTAGATTGGTTTTGGAAAGGCTGGTTTTATGGTGTAGAGCCTGTCAATCAGCAACTTACAGAAGTTAGTTGGTTTGCCATTGACGGCCAAAATCCTGAAATAAACAAAGCCGCACAACGAAAAACGAGTGATGCCAAACGTGAAACCATGGCCAGACAGAGAGATAAAAATTATATCAAAGAGACCGTTGTTGAAAAAAATGCTGACATGAAAGATTTTTATAATAACTACGACCCACTCAAAGTAACCGAAGCCGACAAGAAAAAATACAACGACTATTTGGCCAATCTTAACGCAGACGAGCGTGCAATGGTAGAGTCTGGTATGAATTTTTATACTGTCAAAGTCAAAAACAAAGGAGGCTTACCGATGCCTGTTATAGTCAAAATGCAGTTTGAAGACGGTACAGACTCGGTAGCTCGCTTCCCTGCCGAAATCTGGCGATTGAACGACAAAGACATCAGTAAGGTAATTACGACTAAGAAAAAAGTAACACAATGGACACTCGACCCATTCAGAGAAATAGCCGACATTGACGAAGAAGACAACGCTTTTCCACGTCAGCCAGCCGAGCCTACCAAGTTTCAGTTATTTAAGCAACAAACAGGCGGTGCCAGACCAAATCCAATGAGAGAAGCCCAACAAGCCAATCCCCAACCAGCAGGGCAGCAAGGCGGGGCGAAAAATTAAAATAAAACCAAAAGCTATGAAAACTATTTTCACGACCATCGTAATAGCAATAATTAGTTTTTTAAATACGGCACACAGTCAAGACAGCAGTCGAGTAGTAGGCACAGTTAAACTTATGCCTCTTGCTCTGATTGATGCTGACAATAGCCTGACAATTGGTTTTGAAATACCACTCAAAAACCAATGGGCTATTCAGCAAGAATTTGGCTGGGGCAACAATCAAACGAATGTTTCAGAGAGTGTACGCCGAATGTACGTCAATAAAAACATTTGGCGTTACAGCACGCAAGTCCGTTGCTACGTGCATACCTTTGCCCGCCCAAATAAGCAACTATACCTGGCGGCAGAATATTTCAGAAAAGATGTATTTGTCAATAAAGAAAGTATAAACACGCACAGAGCCATCAACGGCCTTCATGCCAAAATTGGTTACCAGTCGGTTGTTGATAATTTTGTATTTGATGCTTTCTTTGGGCTGGGTGTCAGGCACGTAGCCGTTACTAACGATAGTCCCGTTTGGATTTTTATAATGCCATCTGAGCTTCAAACATTCAATGGTACTTTGCCGAGTATGGCACTGGGGTTTAGTATAGGTCATCAAATAAAGAAAAAAATAAAGCTATAATTATTATGCTGTTACTACTCAGGTTCTGAGTAAAATTAGTTAAATTGAATAAAAAGGTTTAAAATTGTCCATTGACAGATAAAGAATTGATATTGCAACTTCAAGCA
>JAYVJH010000367.1:0-6298 GCA_043769455.1 Runella sp.
CCACCGAACGCCCCGAGGCCGTCGATGCAGGTACAGTAAAATTGGTAGGGGCCAATCACAAAAATATAGTGCAGGCCGTTAGGGAGTTATACCAAAACAAAGACATTTACGACCGAATGTCAGAAGCCAACAATCCTTACGGTGATGGCTTGGCCAGCGAACGAATTATAGATTTCTTGCGAGCGATTCGTCATTTATAGTATTTTTGAAGTATCATCTTGCCAGTACTATCTTCAAAGTCTTGATACCACTTCCCGTATTTAGTCGGGCATAATAAACCCCATCGCTCAAAAACTCACCATTGAAAACAACCGAATGAGTACCTTCTGGTTTTTGTTCATCATTGACCAATGCGCCGACTTTTGCGCCTTGTGTGTCATAAACAAAAAGACTTACAGTACTGCCTTTTTGAAGTTTGTAACGAATACTCACCTGCTGATTGAACGGGTTTGGAAAAACTTGAAAACTATTGTCGGCGTTGTCGATGGTTTTGTTAGTAGCCACTGAGGACTCTTTTGCTGCCGTCAAAATGGTAGTACTTGCCGCAGCCGATGGGCTACTTTCGTTTGAAAGCCTGTCGAGTGCCGTAACAACGTATTGATAATTAACGCCAGCTTGTGCTTCCAAATCAATAAAGCTCATCGTTGGTCTGTCGGATAAATAAGGCAAAACGGCTTTGATGTTTCGGCTATTGTTGCCAACCACAGGCTCGTTGTTGTCGAAGCGATAGACTACAAATTTTTTTGCTTTATCAAATTCACTGTCAGATTTATTAAAATAATTCCACGACAACTTTACCTTACTGTCGGGCTGCAACTGCGCCATTAGGTTGATTGGTGCTGCTGGCGGAACGTCGTCTTTCCATGGCATGGTAGGTGGCAGAGACAGATTTTGAAATATTACTTTGATTGATTGATTTACACCCAAAGGATTGTTTTTTAAGGTTTTGGCACTAAAAAAAACACTACCATTGATGTTCTGAAACGAGCGGGCTATTTTTATTTGGTCAGCAATCTCATTGGGGTCTTGCCAGTCAGTATCGGTTTTATAGACGGCATAGCCCACATATACGTGCCGCCCGTTGGCGTTGGCGTTCCACCAAGGCGCAAGGGCCGTAAAATCGGCTGCCGAGTGTCCAATCTTCCAATAAAGTTGTGGTGCTACATAGTCAATCCAGTTTTGTTCAAGCCAATATTTTGAGTCTGAGTAAATAGCTGAGTAGCTTTCAAGCCCTTTGGTATTAGAGCCATCGGGCGATGAGGCTTTGTTTTGCCAAATGCCAAAGGGCGAAATGCCAAATTTAACCCACGGTTTTGTTTTTTTTATATTCTCAGAAACCATCTCAACCAGCAAGTCCACGTTGTTGCGCCGCCAGTCGGCTTTGTTCGTAAAACCTCGGTCAAAACGATTGAAAGTATCATTATCGTTTAGTACAATACCTGTTTGAGGATATGGGTAAAAATAATCGTCAAAATGAATACCGTCCACATCGTAGCGGCGCAGCACGTCCATCACGATGTTGTTCACATAATCTCTGACGGCAGGAATACCAGGGTCTAATATTCGTAAATTACCATAAGAACGTATCCATTCGGGGTGAGTTTTAGAAACATGATTGGGTGCAATCGAAGCTCTTGTAGCATCGGTAACGGCTCTGTATGGATTGAACCAAGCATGGATTTCAAGGCTTCTTTTTCTACATTCCTCAATCGCAAATACCAGTGGGTCGTAGCCTGGGCTGTAGCCTTGCTGACCTGTGAGCCATTCAGACCATGGCTCAATGTCGCTCTGATAGACGGCATCGCAGGCATTACGAACTTGTAATATTACGGCGTTCATACCCAGTTTTTTTTGCGAGTCGAGCATCGCTACAAGCTCGGCACGCTGTGCTTCGGGGCTTAGATTTTTGTTAGACGGCCAGTCCACGTTGCTTACCGTGGCAATCCATGCGGCCCTAAACTCACGCTTGGGTTGGGCAACTACAAACAGTGGCAAAAAAACTAATAATTTAATAATTTGATAATTCGATAATTTCATTTTAGAGGATTAAAAACTTTCAAGCCTTCGATTTTTTGAAAGTCAGTTTCATTTCGAGTAAAAACAGTACAATTATAAATGAGACCAGTTGCAGCAATAATAGAGTCTCCAAGCGACATTTTACGTCTTTGACGTAATTCTATAGCTTTCAGAATAATATTGTCTGAGATATGAATGGGTTTGATTTGCCTAAATAGTGCCTCGAAGTATAATTTGTCGGAAGCTTCCAAAAGATGATAGCCCAGTACTTCCACTTTGGAAATATCCGATATAAAAATATCCCTTTCCGCAAAAGTGATTCTCAAATGACTAAATTCTGTTTGAGCCGAATAAACGAGTAAATTACTGTCAATAAGTTTCATTATCTCTAAAAGGTAATATTCTATCTTGACGGCTGGCTTCAAAATCGGATAGAAATTGACCAAAATTAGATTTCTCGATTCCTCTCATTATTGTTTCCCAGTCGATTTTCTTTTGCTCAGGTGTTGTATTTTCTTCTTTTTCGGAAAATACCTGAACTCCTACTTGCAAACGTTCCAAGAGGGGTTTTAATACCTGCCAGTCAGTTTCATTTTCAATTTGTAATGTAACAGTCATTTGGAGTATTGATTTTGGGTTAATGTTTAACAAATACAATGCCAATCACGGCCTATTTTTTCTTTTTTTTGTTGGTTCTTGCGGTGCTGCATTAAAGTCATACGTTAGTTTGTTGATATAAAACACGTCTCGGGTTGCAACACTGCTTTTTTCGTTGCTTATTTTCTGATAGCCATACACCACAAAATCGCCACCGTACCAAGCCGTTATTTGCTGCTGGTCGTTGTCGGTTATCTTTTCGTCTTTGTCAGCAGGCTTTATTTCAAATTCTTCGGTCTGCCGCACTACCTTGTTTTTTTCGATGGCCTTGGTATAAATTCTGCCTTCTTTCGGATAAGCCAATATGAGTTTTTCGTTTTGTGGTGTTACCTGTACCATCTTTACAAGTTCAAATCCCGTCAGTTCGTCTATTGACAGACAGTTATCCCACAGAAGTTTACCTGTTTTTTTGTCAAATCCACAAACTATAGCATGGGTATAGTTGTAGGCTTCTAAGTCTCGGCTGGCAGTTCGTACACTGAGCGTTGCTTTGCCGCTAAGATAAAAGACTTCGGCCACAAAAATGAGTTCGTCGCCAACATCTAAAATATCATGAACCAATAAACGGTATCTAAATTTGGGTTCTCGTCCTTCTTCTTTTTGCCGACCGATGCGGTCAATCATTCGTTGTTTTCGTTTGGGTTTTAGATAATTAAAAAAATTTTCTAATTTCCCAAAATCAATCCATTGCAACGATTCTGGTTCACCATTCTGGATTCTCGAAAAAAACAAACCCTGCGAGTAAGATGTACAACCTTGTGAATAATTACCAATCAGAAGTGAATTTTGGTCGTCAAAGGGTAGTATTTTTCCAGAAATCAAACTATTTTTATTGTCAGAGGGCATAGTTGTCGTTCTTACTAATTGCCCTTGGTAAGAATATGTTTTTATCACAAATTGGCAATTTCGGCCTTTGGTTTTGTATAAAATTGCCGTCAGTTCGTTGTGTACCTCGTCAATATCTAAGCTACTGATTTCAGTGTTTTCGGTATAAAGATAAGGTAGTACTTTGACGCTACCATCAAAAAACGAAAACGCCATCACCACAGGCCGAGTGCGATAGTAGCCACCGATGTAAGCCATGTTGTTCAGAACTTTGAAATGATGAATGTCTATCTCAGTCGGCAATTTTCCCATAAAAATATCGGTTTCACCACTCTGTAAGTCAAGCCTTAACATTGTAAACTTTTCGGTATCTTGCTCGCTGAAAAGCCAGTATAAAAATTGCTGATTATTGAACGACCGAACGGCTTTTAGTTTATCGCTCAATTTAAAATCGGTACGCCAGCGTTCGTGAAGCGTTGTGTCGTAGCTATGAAATGTCCAGCTTTCGCCTTTATAAAATTCGTTTTTTCGATGCGTAACAAGCAGCCCCATTTTATTGAGTGGCGTAACGTCAAAATTTTCTTCTACGCTTCTGTCTGCTGTCAAAAACTCAATCCGTGCAGATTGTTGCAACTGAGCATATAACTGCCCGATTATTAGCCAAAATCCAAAAAAAAGAAATCGTGTTTTGTTTATTTTCATTGATAAAACCTTTAAAATCTTTGAGCAAGACTTTGCTTGAAGCTAACTCTTTGCTGGGTAGAATACTTCAAAATTACGAATTTAGCTTTATTGTTGGTCATCTGTTCATAAAATTGAAGTAATTTTGTGGAAAGGCGCGCAAAAAATAAAATTGAAACAATGGCAAACGAAAAAAAAACAGAAAGAATTGTCTATTCACATTTTGAAAAATCAGGTGATATTATTCATATCGAAGAGCAATCGTCAGATATTTCTAAAATTGATAAGCTACTCAAAACGGCCTCTAAAAAAGGAATGGGACAGGGACGGCCTGAGTTTCTGATAACCTACAATAAAAACGCTAATTTGCTGGTTGTCGTTGAGTGTAAAGCCGAAACTACCAAACACGAAAGCCAGAACAGAGACAAATACGCCGACTA
Source organism: Runella sp. (assembly GCA_043769455.1). GTDB lineage: Bacteria > Bacteroidota > Bacteroidia > Cytophagales > Spirosomataceae > JAYVJH01. Next base: position 4,620 of record JAYVJH010000367.1, read on the forward strand.
CGCCGTTGATGGTGTATTGCTATATGCTTCGTACTTGTCCAAAGAGTTTGATGTGCTGGCCATTGCCGTCAGTGGCCAAACAACACAAGAGCTAAAAGTATCTCATTTTTTACACTTAAAAAGCGAAAGAAAACCAACTGCTATATTTGGCAACAAACTACTCTCGGCACAAGAATATTTGGACGGATACTTAAAAAGCCCCGAAAAATTTAGACAAGATTATAATACGCTTTTGGAGTTTACCAAACAACTCAACGACCAACTACACACCTATAAAATTCCTGAAAATCAACGGGCTTTGCTCATCAGTGCCATTCTGATTGCCCTCGAAGATGATATTTTTAAGACCTCTTATTCTAAAAAAACAACACCCAAGAGTCTTGCCGATTTTTTGACAAAAATAGTATCAGAAAAATTAGAAGAATCGAATATTACAGGCTCAAAACTTGATAACTTAAATAGTCAATTTAGCTTTATCAGAACAGATACCTCGCTCTCGACCAAAGACAAAGTACTTAAAAAATTGATTGACGAAATAGACGAAAACGTTAATTCGTTTATCAAAACACATGAATATTTTGATGTTTTGGGGCAACTCTATATTGAATTTTTGAGATATGCTAATAGCGACAAAGGCTTAGGAATTGTACTAACACCACCACATATCACCGAGTTTTTTGCAGAACTGGCACAAGTAAACAAAAATTCTATTGCGTTTGATAACTGCACAGGTACGGGTGGTTTTTTGATTGCGGCCATGAAACTCATGATAGACGATGCGGCAGGCGAGGCTACGAAAATTGCCGAAATCAAATCAAAACAATTGATTGGCGTTGAGTACCAGTCGCATATTTTTGCGCTGGCGGTTTCCAATATGTATATCCATCAAGACGGCAAAACCAATATCATCAATGGTAGTTGTTTTGACGAAGCCATCATCAACGAAGTAAAAGCCCGAAAACCAACCGTCGGGTTCTTGAACCCGCCTTATAAAGGCGACAAAAAAAATGATACAGAGGAGTTTGAGTTTATTCTTAACAACTTAGAGTGCCTTGTTGATGGCGGTACTTGTATTGCCATAGTGCCAATGAGCTGTGCATTAGCAACAAGTGGCAAAATGTTGTCATTTAAAAAACAACTATTTGCTAAACATACATTAGAGGCCGTTTTATCAATGCCCGATGAATTATTTGTTAATTCAAAAGTAGGAGTAGTTTCATGTGTGATGATATTTACGGCTCATAGGAAACATAGCCCGACAAAAAAAACATACTTTGGCTATTATTAAAGATGATGGATTTGAAAAAAGAAAACACACAGGCAGGGTTGATGTTTATCGAAAATGGGAAACCATCAAAGAAAAATGGGTTAGGTATTACAATGATGAAAATAGAAGAGAAGAGCCGGGGTTTAGTGTAAATAAAGTTGTAACCGCAGACATGGAATGGTGTGCCGAGTCATATTTAGAAACAGATTACTCTAATTTATCAGACAAAGATTTTATACTGGAATTAAAAAAATACGCATCTTTTAAAGTTTTGAATCAATGACATTGGATATTTCACGCTGGGGTAGTTTCAAATATGGGTAGTGCTATTTTTATGGTGCTAAGAGTCCCATGGAATGATTCAAGTTATGGTAGCATAAATAGAATTTTATAGCTCCCACATGATTGTCAA
>JAYVJH010000368.1:0-13486 GCA_043769455.1 Runella sp.
GGGGGCTTTTGCACCAACGGTATATTCCATGACATAAAACGCATTACCAAAAATGTAATGTAATTTGAAGTTTTCAACATTGGGGGGCAAGTCTTGGAGTGGTACTTCGGCATGAAAAAGCGGGTTGGCTTTCCACAAAATCTGATAGCTTGGTTCAGAACGCAACCAAGACGCCATGCTTTCATCACCAATCACAACTTTGCCGCCTACTTTGACAACTCGAGTTAGTTCCTGAAACGCTTTTTTGCGTTCTGAAAACGTATTTATTCCTCCAAAATGAAAAACAGAATCGAAAGTGCCATCTGCGAAAGGAAGATATGAACCATTACCTAAGAAAAAATGCACATTGGCTGGCGAAGATTCTAATTTTTGTTTGGCCAATCGCAACATATTATGAGATAAGTCCGACAATACCGCCGTTCCTCCCACACCAACTTGTTCAACGATAATGGCCGAATCTTTGCCTGTACCTGCACCTACCTCCAAAACAGTCTGACCTGTTTTAATCTCCATCAGCCCAATCATAAATTGGCGTGTAGCTTCTTCGTCTGAGTGATTAAGAGTTTCAAAAACCCATGAAACACCACGGTCATAGCGTTGGAAAGCATCGTCGTAGAGGTGCTGCTCACGTGCGTCGTCTTCAAACAACTCTCTTGGGTGTACCATGTCAAAGATACCAGACTCTAAAATAGGATATGTTGTCCCATCAGGTGAAGTTAAGGTTGTTTGGTCTGACGAAAGTGTGAGTGTTTGCCCTGTTGTAGGGCAAACAAGGTTATGGATAAATTCTTGTTGCGTCATTTGATAATTGTAAAATAGAATCACAAAAGTACTAAAATTAGTAAAACATATAGGCAGTAAGGCTTTTAAATTCGACTAAATTGTTAATTTTGTTTTTTAAAAATCATATTTCAAAAATGCAAAAATTACTCTTAATTTGTTTTTCACTATTATTCTCGGTTGTCCAAGCTCAAAAAAAACCAATTCACCTCATACCGCAGCCTGTCGAGATGCAACGATTGAGCGGCCAGTTTCAGGTCAATAAAGTTACCAAAATTGTGTTTAATTCAGTCGAGAGTCGTCAATTAGCTGAATTGTTGGCTCAAAAATTAAGGCTACCAATGGGTTTTTTGCTCAAAACTGTTGCTGGAAAAAGTACTGAAAATAGCATCGAACTCAAACTCAATACCAAACCCAATGTAAAGCTCGGCAATGAGGGCTATGTGATGGAGGTATTGCCAAAAGGTGTGCAGATAGTAGCCAACCGAACGGCAGGGCTACACAACGGAATCCAGACTTTGATGCAGTTGTTTGACCCAACAATAGAAAACAAATCGGCTACCAATTTATTGTCAGACTCAGAAAAATGGAACGTGCCATCGGTTAAAATCACAGACTACCCGCGTTTTGGGTGGCGGGGAGTGATGCTTGATGTGAGCCGACATTTTTTTACAAAAAACGAAGTAAAAAAATATATTGACGAAATAGCCAAACTCAAATACAACGTTTTTCATTGGCATTTGACTGACGATAACGGGTGGCGCATCGAAATCAAATCATTGCCCAAACTAACCTCGGTAGGTGCATGGCGTGTGCCTCGTACAGGCGACTTTGGTAATCTGGCACCGCCAGCAGACAACGAAGCCGCCACCGATGGAGGCTTTTATACGCACGACGACATCAAAGAAATTGTACGCTTTGCCCAAGACCGCAACGTAACGATTGTGCCAGAGATTGACATTCCGGGGCATAGTTCGGCTATTTTGGCTGCTTATCCTGAATTGTCGTGTACCAAAGAAAAAATAAAGGTAAACCCTGGAAGCAAGGCTTCGGAGTGGTACGATAATGGTACATTTAAGATGCTTGACGACAATAGCCTAAACCCGTCTGATGAAAAAGTATATGTGTTTTTGGATAAAGTATTTGCAGAAGTTGCTGCTTTGTTTCCAGGCCAGTATATTCATGCTGGCGGCGATGAATGTTACAAAGGCTACTGGGAGAAAGATGCTGGTTGTCAAGAATTTATGAAAAAAAACAATCTGCATGATACAGAGCAGTTGCAGGGGTATTTTATGAAACGGGTGGAAAGTATCTTAAAAAATAAAGGCAAAAAGCTAATAGGTTGGGACGAAATCGTTGAGGGAGGGCTTGGCTCGGAGGCTGCCGTAATGAGCTGGCGAGGACTAAAAGGAGGCATAGAAGCCGCCAAACAAGGCCACAACGTAGTAATGACCCCCGCTCAGTTTTGTTATATTGACTATATGCAAGGCGACCGCACCTTAGAGCCTTACGTGTATAGTACGCTACGCCTCAAAACGGCCTATAACTTTGAACCAGTACCAGACGGTGTCGATGCTAAATTTATATTGGGCGGGCAGGCCAACCTCTGGACGGAGGGCGTACCGACATTGGCACATGCCGAATATATGACTTTCCCGAGAGCCTATGCGTTGGCTGAGGTGTATTGGTCTTCTCAAAATAGCAAAAATTGGGAAGGGTTTGTGCTTCGTCTCGAAACGCAGTTTAGACGAGCTGATGCAGCAGGTGTCAATTATGCCACAAGTTGTTATGATGCTATCGTTAAGCCTACCATGAAAGACGGTAAAATGATGGTAGCACTCGAAACCGAAGTACCGGGCTTAGAAATTCGTTATACAATAGACGATGCCGTGGTGAGCCGTTATGCTCCCAAATATCAGCAAGCTATCGAAATCCCCGAAGGTCCTGTTACGCTCAGAGTCAATACCTATCGCAATGGCCAGCGCACGGGTCGTATGCTAATTTTGAAAAGAGAAGACTTGAAAAAAAGGCTTTGATAAGTAGTGAAAAATGAATAATGAAAAATAGTGCAATTGAGTAAATGTGCTAATTTATCAGTGTGCCAATTAAGCGTTAAATATCAATGAGTTAGTGTCTAAATACTGACAAGAAGTATAGAATATAAAGTAAATTTTGGTGGTAGTTTATAGCCAAAACCCACTCCGTTTATTGAAGTATGGTTTTTCTGATACCAATCAAGACAAAAATAAAAAAGCTATATACCACAAAAAACGGAGCGATGTAGTCTATTAGATTGAGAGGTAACATAACGGCCATAATCAATAACTGAAAACCCAGCCCATAAATAGAGAGCAATGTCATAAACCAATTTGGAAACGTTTTTGATTTGTAGGCTTCTTTGTCTAAAAAATGAATGGCACGGTCGAAAAGACTGTAAGCGATTGTATAAGCTCTAAACAAAACATTGACTGATTGTTGGCTTTCGCCAGGTAATGCCTTGGGTGCTTGATGCTCAAAAATCTTGCTTGTTTTGTCGCCACCAGCCGACTGTGTTCTTAAAATTACATAATAATAGTTGTATAGTGTGCCTTGAAGTTGGATGCAAATAAAAGCCAGAACCGTAAAACCAAAAGTGGCTTTTGAGACATAGCAAATGGTCATCAAAAACAAAAAATTGAGTACAATATCAAAAACACTATCTAAATAACGACCAGAGTATGAAGGTGTTTTTTTGACTCTGGCCAACTCTCCATCGGCGGCATCAATAATAGCTTTGAGAACAATAAAAAACCCAGCAAAATAGTAGTGGTTTTCTAAAATGCAATAGATAGCCACAAACCCGCAAAGACCAAATAGCAAGGTAACATGAATGGGAGTGAAGCGAGTGTTTTTTAGTTGGTTGGCAAAAAAAATAGCAAACGGTCTTCCGTAGTCAGACAAATCAAAGAATTTGTCTTTGGGAGCAAGTTTTGACATTTATTGGTGTACGTGGTTGGCCGATAATATATTCGGATTACAAATATAATATATGGTCTGGTTTTTAGCAACTGATATGCCTAATATTGCGATATTGTAATATTTATATCCTACCGCCAAAACGCTCAATGATACCTTTTGCATTGCTGATAGTACTCACAATGAGCGGGTGCTTGGGCTTATCGAGGCCGTTCAATAAATCTTCGATACGGTCTTTGAACATGAGATTGAGCGGTATGGCCACGGTTTTTGTTTCACTGATTTTGAGCATTGGAATAGCTTGTACTTCGCCCGCAGCATTGAGTTTTGAAAACGCTCGGCGAGCCAATGCAAATGACTCCTCGTTAGCCTCAAAAACCAAGGTTTGTTCTGGTAAAGTTTTGGCTACACGCTGGGCGATACGGTCGTCCAAGTCTGTCAGTAAAGCCCGTAAGTGTATCGTTCCCTTGCCCGTTCTGATACGTTCTCGGATTGACTGTCTGACAAAGTAAGTGATTGACTGACTGACATTTAGCCCTATCTCTGCCATTTGTTTGAATATCAGTGAAGCTGGCGACATTCCCGGTAGCGTATTGGGGTCGTGCAATAATACTCGGTCGTCTGGTGTCAAAAAGCCGTCTATTCTGGTAACGACACAAAAGCCTAATTGCTCAAAAACAAGTTTGATATTGCGCTGGATATTTTGATTGTTGGCCAAACTCGTCTGTACTGGTATGTGCTTGCGAACGGTATTGGTTTTGTATTTGGTTACAAAGTCAAATGTTTGTTCTTCTGAGGCTTTGGCGATTTCGGTTGGGGGCAAGGCTATGGCCGTTCCGTCGTCGTCTTGAACAACCCCACACGAAAACTCTTGTCCTTCGATAAACTCCTCCAACAGTACTTGGTCTTCGGCATTGGCCGACAGAATGAGCGAATGTGTGAGTGAGTTATTGAGCAAATCAAGACATTGAATAAGGTCTATTGGGTGGTCAATGGTTTGGTTTGTTTCCAGAATCGTTACAGGATAAGCAATGCCCTGATCGAGATTTGCGATTTTTTGGACAAACTCATGCTTATCTTCATCGTTCAATTTGCGCCAGTTGGTCAGGTCAATTTCTAAGGCAAAAAAACATTGCCCCATGGCCTTACCAAATGCCTCCAAGCTGTCTTCTTTGACTATGGCCACGCCAATAGAACTACCCTGATGAGGTGCTTTAACCACAATCGGTAAGCCTAACTCTGCCTTGGCGGCCTCAAAAATAGCCTGTTTTTGGTCGGTATTCCAGTCTTGCCACCGCACAACTTGCATTTTTTTGATTTGGCCATTGGCTCGTGCAATTTGTTCGTTTTGAGCAATTTTATCAATACCAACCGATGAACCCAGCAAGCCAGGCCCCATGTATGGCATTTTGTACCATTCCATCAGTCCCTGAATCGCACCGTCTTCGCAGTCGGGGCCGTGCAAGATAATAAACGCAAAATCAAAGTATTTACTAAAATCGGCAGGCAAAATCGGCGTTCCGACCGACTGCACCAGTAGTTCCAGTTCAGTGGCAGATAGTCTATTTTTGAGCGATTCGATATAGATCGAGAGGCCGAGCGTTTGTGGTGTTTGGGCAGGGTAAAAATCTCTGATGCCCTCGTGGTACAGTTTAGATTCGTCCACCAAAATAAAATTGCCCAAACTATCTACAAACACCAACACAGGCGTAAAAAGTTGTTTGTCTAAGTTTTCGTAGGCTGTTTTACCACCCAAATACGAAATTTCACGCTCACGTGAGGGGCCACCAAAGAATATTCCGATACGCATTGTTTTTGATTATTTTATTTATTTTTTTGCCACAAATAGCACAAATTTAGGTCATTATGGCGACTGATTTATTTTCAATTACTAAAAATTAGCGCAGTTTTTAGCATTAATTAGAATTTGACAAAATAGAAATGTACCTATTTAAACTGTCTAACATTTTGTTGGCGATAAGTAATACAAAACTTGATTTGTCTTGTTCGACTGATGTTTTTTCTAACGCATCATAATACGTCATTCTGCTTTCGTAATCTCCACCGATAATCGCCAACGGAAAACCTTGTTGTAACAAAAACAAGTTCATTATCAATCGAGAAGTTCGCCCATTACCGTCTATAAAAGGGTGAATCGTTACCAATCGTTCGTGCATCTCAGCAGCTAAAATAACGGTGTGTAGTTCATTTTTATTTGATTGATAAAACATAAAATAATCGTCCATCAAACCTTGTATCAAATACGGCTGCGGTGGTAGATGCCGACTACCCGCAATCATCACAGGCACTCGTCTATATTGGCCTGCATTGTCTCGGTCTATACCGTACAAAACCAATGCGTGAATTTGCTTCAAAACATACTCAGTAAATTCAATTTTTTGGTTTACGATGTCTTCTACAAACAAAATAGCCTCTTTGTGATTGATGGCTTCGAGATGCTCACGCATACTTTTTCCACTTATCGTAATGCCTTCATTGACAACAAGTTGAGTTTCTCTCAACGTCAGCGTGTTGCCCTCTATGCGATTGCTCTCATACAAAAACTCAATTTGTAATGCCTCTCTGATTGTACTGTTGTCCAAACGCTGCCGTAAAGCATCTAATTGTACTTTTTTGGTGTTTATTTCTGCCAGTATATTGTCTAAATTATTCATCTACATTGTTTTACCAAGAAATAAGTAGTCGTGAGTATATAGTCTTGTGTCGTGAGTTAAATACAATACTGCTAATCAGCAAGTTATCAAAACAAAAATGCCGTATTACTTTTAGATATGTACTTATATAAATCACAGGCACTATTTAGGTTTTGACAAAACGGCTTGCAGTCGATAGCGTAATACTACTTTGCGATTGGCGATTTTTTCTAATAAAGGCCGTAATATTTTATCTGCATTTTGTTTGGTTTGTGCCAAAATACCCATCTCCAAAGCCGATTTTTGAATCTGACTTTCGGCTTGTTTGTAGGCTTCTTGTACGAGTGCGGCCTCTTCCAATATTGCAAATTCTGTGTTGTAAACCTTTGATTTTGAATGGTCTATCTTATAACTACACAACTCTGGCTCGGGCAAATGTACTACGAGCGTGTCTTGGTCGGTGCTGATGTCGCCTACTGTTAGTTTGGTCAAATCTATACAACCAACGGCTTCGCCCAGCACTATCAAAATAGCCTTGGGGTTGGGCATATATGGCCGCACGAGTTCGTGTTCGATTACGTCTTTAAAATTGTATTTGACCAATTCAAGTTTGCCCATTGTCTGTATTTCTTTGAGCAATAGCGCATGAGTGGTTTGAGTTGTTCCACCAAAATTTGGCAACCAGCTACCTGTTCTGAACGCCTCCCAAATGCCAATAATACCAAAAACGAAGACAACAAAAAAAACGAGACGAATGAGTAGTTTGACGAGATTGGACATATTGATAAAAGATTTTCAACGTTAAAGTTCTTACTTTTTTCAGTGATTACAAACTAAGTAATGCGTAAATAATAAAATGCAAAAATGCGTAAATGTAAGAATCTAATAATCAGACTCTTATAAACAAAAATTAGACCAACTTATTATTTATACGTTACTAAGGAACGTATTTTAAGTACATATTCAAAAGTAATACGGTATTTTCATTTTGATAACTTACTGATTTACAGTATTGTATTTAACTCACGACACCGTACTATATACTCACGACTACTTAAATAAAGTATCGGTTTATGATTTATAACTAATTGTATTTCAGTACTTTTACATTTTACATTTTGCGGTTTATTATTTTTCTGTTCATAAGACAGTACATTATTCCTAAATTTGATTTTTAATTTCAATAGCCAACCTATTTTTGTCAATGACCGATAGCCTCAGACCATTTTTAATCAAAGCGGCTTCGTTTTGCGCTTATCAAGAGCGAACCATCGGCGAGGTGTCCGAAAAACTAAGCGAATGGGGGCTTGACCAAAATCATATTGACGATGTAGTTGCAGAGTTGATTGCCCAAAAATACTTAAACGAAGCTCGTTTTGTGGCTTCATTTGTGAGAGGTAAATTTAGACATAATCATTGGGGACGAATCAAAATTAGACATGAACTCAAAAATAAAGGCATATCTAACGACTTGATTATGAAAGGTTTTGATGAAATTGACGACCACGAATATGAAACTACCTTACGTGAAATACTCGACAAAAAAGCCCGAACTCTCAAAGCAGACCAGCCATCGGTTCGCAAACATAAACTCGTTAAATATGCCCAAAGCAAAGGCTTTGAGACTGATTTAATTTGGCAAATCGTTGGTCAGTAAACAGTAAACAGTGAATAGTTATCACGGGGTCGCCCGCTCGGTTATCAGTCATCGTCTGCTTTGCGGACGGACACTCGTTACTCATTTTTCATCACTCATTTTTCGTTAATAATGCGCTACCTACTCATTTCTTTATTTTGTTTTTGGTCAATATCGGCTATTTCTCAAAACGTTTTGACACTTGACGAGGCCATCGCACAGGCTCTTGAAACCAATTACAGCATCAAAATCAGCAAAGCCCGACAAGCTCAAGCCCACAACGACAATACACGTGGCAATGCTGGAATGTTGCCTGTGGTGAGCGGTAATGCCCAAAAAATATATAACTTAGCCAATATCAATCAGGTATTTTTTCCAATCAATGGCAGCGTCCGAGACCCACTTAGCTTGACGGGCATCAATACCAACAACAGCAACTCAAATATAGCGGCAACTTGGACGATTTTTGATGGTTTGGGAATGTTTGCAACGGCAGAGCGGCTCAAAGAAATAGAGAATCTTGGCAAAACTAACGTCAAAATAGCCATCGAAAACACCGTAGCGCAAGTCTGTGTGGCTTATTATGATATTATTAGACAAAAACAACGACTCAAAGCCCTCAAAAATGCACTCGACATCTCAAAAACCCGCCGAGAGTTGGCCAAGGTCAATTATGAAGTAGGCACCAGCTCAAAATCTGACTATCTGGCGGCTCAGGTGGATTTTAACCAAGACGAAGCGGCGGTGGTAGGGCAGGAGCAAAGTTTGCAAAACGCCAAAGTTAATCTTAACGCCCAACTGTTGCGAGATATGGCTACCGACTTTATGGTATCTGATACTATAATTTTCAATAAAAATTTGGTTTTGAGTCAGTTAAGACAAAATACGCTCATCAGAAATCCCAATCTGACGGTACTCGAACTCGGTAAGCAAGTAGCAATATTGGCCGAAAAAGAAACTCGCTCGTTCAGAATGCCACAAATAGACTTGGTCGGTGGACTGGCCTACACAACTTCGGCCAACAATGCTACTTCGGGTTTTGGAATAAAAAATGGCGACAATACCGCTCTCAATTATGGCGCACGGGTGAGTATCAATATTTTTGACGGATATAACCAAAAACGAAGAGAGCAAAATGCCAAAATCAATACAACTATCGCTCACTATCAGATTGGAGACCTCAAAAACCAGTTACAAGCATTTTTGGAACGCACTTTTAATGTCTATCAAAACAGTCTAAAATTGTATAACTTAGAAGCGCAAAACCTCAAAATAGCCAAACAAAATGTAGGACTGGCTTTTGAGCGGTATAAGTTTGGCAACTCAACGCCCATCGAATTTAGAGAAGCCCAACGCAATGCCGTAGCCACAGAGTCCAGGCTAATAGAGGCCGCTTTTAATGTCAAAATTACCGAAATCGAGTTGCTCAGACTCAGTAGTTCGATTATGGAAGACGTGCGATAAAATTTATATTACTCACGCAAATTTGGGTCAAAAAACAAGCACCCTTAGCGATTGTGGGAACTCCGCCGCTAAGGGTAAAGAGGGAGTTCTAACGCTTCTTCTTTCTAACTTCCGAAGCATTGTAGCCCATTTTTTGCTTAAAAATTCTTGAAAAATAAAACTCAGACTCAAACCCCGACTGAAAAGCCGCTTCCGACAAAGTCAGGTTAGTTTCCTGAATTAACTGTTCAGACTTTCGTAATTTTAGCATTAAATGATACTGATTGGGGGACGTTCCCAGTATTTCTTTAAAGGTTTTTCTGAACCAAACATAGCTAACATTAAACTGGGCCGCAAGGACTTCAAAATCTATATTTGTGTTCCAATGTGCGTGTATTTCGTTTCTCATAAAACCTATCAGCTCTTCTTTTTTTGATAATTTTTGTTTGGACAATAAAGCAGAGGCATACACAATGCCCAATAACTGTATGACCAAAAAAGACAATAACTTTCGGTCGGTTTCTTGTTTTGCCCCAACCATTTCTATCAATTTTGAGAATGTGTCTAAAAATTCGTTATTAAAACCGACCTTAATAATAGGATTTTGAGGACTAAAACACTCTTGTTCGAGCAAGTACTGGGCATAAGTTCCCGAAAACCCAACCCAATATTCCTCCCAACCCGTGCTTTCTTTGGGTCTGTATCGATGCCAAACATTTGGAAACAGTAATATAATCGTTCCTTCTTCGATGAGCTGTGGCGGCAGTCCGTTGGCTTCAAAGTAGCCGTCCCCTTTTGATATATAAATAATTTGATATTCGCTCAAACTTCTTCCTTTTTCCCATTCAAAATAATAAGAATCGGGGTGGCTCATGTCAGGGTAGGGTCTGTTGGCGGGGTGAATGTTATGCCCAATGTCCAAAATATCAATCCCTAAGTTGGGGGCGATTTCGTGCTGCTCTAAGTCAAAATATTTTCTAAATATTTTCATATCAAATAATGCAAAACAAATATCAGAAAAGTTAAATATCGTCCAACAAAAATACAATTTATTTGCACAATAATTATAATACCTTCTATTTGTGTGTTTAATAGCAAAGTATTTTTTGCACAAGATGATACAAATTTTTTAATAAAACCCAATTAAGTTAATGAAAACAAATCTACAAATCGACAGATCCAGTAAGAACTTTTCAAAGTTCTCGCTTCTGTTTGGGCTGGCATTGCTGCTGGTCAGTACCGTTACTTTTGCACAGCAAACCATCAGCGGCAAAGTAAGCGACTCAGCTACTGGCGAAGGGCTACCCGGGGTAAGTGTTTTGATAAAAAACTCAACCACTGGCACAACTTCTGACGCAAACGGTAGCTACAAACTAACTGTACCCAACGACCGCTCGGTGTTGGTTTTTAGTTATATTGGTTATTTAAGTCAAGAAAGCGTAGCCCAAAACCGCTCGACGATTGATGTAAAGCTAATGGTGGACACCAAGTCTTTGGCGGAGGTAGTGGTGATAGGCTACGGAAATCAAGACCGCCGAGATGTAACAGGTGCGGTGGCTACGCTCAAAACACAAAATCTCAAAGATATGCCCGTAACGAGTGTGGACCAAAAAATGGCTGGCCAAGTGGCAGGTGTGCAAGTGAGCCAAGTATCGGGTGCGCCTGGCTCTGGGCCAGTGATTCGTATCCGTGGGTCAGGCTCGTTGGGCGCAGGCGACGACCCGCTCTATGTCATTGACGGCTTTCCTGTTACGAGTTATTACAGCAAGTTTTCAAATCCGTTAAGTACTATTTCGCCCGATGACATTGAGGCAATTTCTATCTTGAAAGATGCCTCATCGACTGCTATTTATGGGTCGAGAGGCTCGAATGGCGTTATCTTGATTACTACCAAAAAAGGCAAACAAGGTGCTACAAACATTGAATTTAGTGCTTATACAGGTATGCAAACCATGGCCGAGCGCAACAGAGTAACAATGCTGACAGCCGAGCAATTTGCTCAAAACAGAATTGACGGCGCAACTCAGTTGGCAGCCATCAGAAACCTACCGTATAGTATCAACAACGTAGCCGAAGCATACCGAAACCCAGCAGCGTTGGGCAAAGGCACAGACTGGTTCAAAGAAATGACTCGCTCGGCACCTATAACTAACTATAATTTGAGCATAAGTAGAGGCACAGAAAACCTGCGTTCAGCTATTTCGATAGGCTATTTTGACCAACAGGGTACACTACTCAACAACGATTTTCGCCGTTTTAATATGCGTGCCAATGTAGAGGTAAATTTGAGCAAAGCCGTTACGGTTGGTATAAATATTGCGCCGTCGTTTTCGATCAGAAACTTAGTAGATGCCGAAGGCCATTTTGACCAAGGACTCATCACACAAGCATACCTAAATAGCCCACTGCCGTCTGTATATCAAGCCGACGGTAGTTTTACGCCAAACGTTACTTCCGCTGGAATTTTTAATAATGCCAATCCTGTCAATATGTTGGTCAATACGCAGCGACTTGCTAATAACTTCCGTAGTCTTGCCAATGTATTTTTGGCCGTTGAAATTGCCCCAAATCTGACTTTTAGAACGACTTTCAACGCTGACTTGATGTTTGACACACAAGACAACTTTATACCATCTACCGTTGGTGGTTTTCGCAATCCGCCACCAGTACCAGCACGGGGCAACAATTATTCGGCACGGACTTACAACTGGCTTTCTGAAAATACGCTTTCTTACTCCAAAACCATCAAAGACCACCGTATGACAGGTTTGTTGGGGTATTCGGCACAGAAAGAAATCAGTAATAACTTTTTTGTGAATGGAAACGGCTACGCCGACGATGTAATCAGAACGATAAATGCTGCTTTGCCAATAGGTGTAACGGCTGGCACTGGCAACCCCGCCAGTACGGGTCTGGGCTTTGGTAGTGCCAATAACGTCGGCAACGGCAACGGAATCGGTAGTGGCAAATCGTCATTGTTGTCGTATTATGGGCGGGTAACGTATGCTTTTCAGGACAAATATTTGGCTAATATCGCCGTTCGTACCGATGGTTCTTCTAAATTTGGTGCAGACAATCGCTGGGGAACGTTCCCGTCTGCTTCGGTTGGTTGGAGGCTTTCGGAAGAGGCATTTTTTCCAAAAAATAGCTTCATTGATGACCTAAAAATACGAGCCAGCTACGGTTTGGCAGGAAACAATAACATTGGAAACTTTACGGCTTTACAGCTTTTAGGACTTGATAATTATGTAATTGGTGGCAGAATTACAACAGGACAAGCCCTAAACTCACTCGGAAACTTAAACTTAGGCTGGGAGCAGTCCAAACAAACAGATATTGGCTTAGATGCTTCGTTGTTTAAAGGAAAAGTCAATTTAGTACTTGAATATTACGAACGTTTTACACAAAGTATGCTCCAAAACATTGATATTCCTGCTTCTTCGGGTTTCCTAACTACTTTTACCAATTTGGGTAATGTCCGAAATCGTGGTTTTGAGTTTTCGGTCAATAGTCGCAATTTAGTAAGGGGCAAGCTACGTTGGGAAACTGACTTTAATATTTCTTTCAATCGCAATAAAGTCATTAACTTAGGCAATCGTGCTCGCATAGTGTCGGGCGAAAACGGAAGTAACGTAACAGTGATTGACCAGCCGATGGGTATGTTTTTTGGTTATCAGAAAGCAGGCGGATTTTTTACCTCAGCCGACGACTTAGCTAAGTTTCCACGGGGTGCTGGCCAGACTATTGGTAGTATTCGTTTTGAAGACATTAACAAAGACGGCAAAATTGATGCCAACGACCAAACTGTTGTCGGAAACCCTTATGCTGACTTTACTTGGGGTATGACCAATCGTGTAACTTATGGAGATTTGGACTTTTCGGTGTTGATAAATGGCGCACAAGGCGGACAAATATATGACTACTACAAGCGGTTTGCTTACAATCAAGATGGTGTTTTCAATTTGCACAGCGATGTATTGGGCGCATACAAGGACGTGAACAACCAAGGCAATGGCAA
>JAYVJH010000369.1:0-5919 GCA_043769455.1 Runella sp.
GTTGGAGTTGGTCAAATAATACGCCCCAAACTTAATGAGCATCAACAAAAAACTAACGCCAAACGATAGTCGAATCCACTTAAATTTATTATTTTGATTTTCTTGCACTGCTTTTGAATTTAAAACGGCTCAAAAATACGCTAAAAAATCAAGATTGTTTAGTCGCAGTTAGCGAGCAAGTACAAAGCTCTTGATGGCTACTCTTATTTCAATGTCGTTTAGTTAAGAGTTCGGTGAAGACACCAAACTCGGTTGGCTACCGTGGTTTGTGTCTTCACAAACCACTTATTTTCTTAACTAAACGATATTGACTCTTATTTTGTAACAATTTTGTCCGATTGGAGTACCAATAGCTGGATTTTCGGAGAGGGTGTCGCCTAATACTGCCAATTCTTGTTTCAGAGACGCATACTTTTTCGACAGCTTTTTTAGCTGCCTAACAAAACTATGAGAAGTTTTTATTTTATAGCTCATCGAGTACTTCTTTTAATGGTCTCGTTTTGAGCGTACCGTTTTGCAAAGCCCTGAAATCTTCGCCGAGTTGTTGTAAGATTTGTGCCTTGGTAGGCACCTCATCGTCTTCTTGCTCGCTAAATTTGGCTTTGAGCCGCTTGGCCAAACTTACAAATAGTTGGTGGTCAGTGGCATTACGAGGTTCTATGAGAATAGTCGTCATCGGTTTGTTTGGTTTTTATTTGCCCTCAAATATAATTCATTGTCTGTCATTCTACAAACACCTAAAATTGTTAGTACATTTGTGAATACACTTTCAAATCTAAAATGCCACTTTATCTCAAATACTTATCAGTAATATTGGCCAGTTGTCTCAAATTTGTAGGTGGCCCCCTGACGGGCTTTGCAATGGGGTTGAACTGGATAGAAACCGCCGCTTGTACTGCAACTGGTATGATAATTGCAGTTGTATTGTTTTTGTTTTTAGGCGAATTTTTACAACTAATCATCAACAAATACCGCCGCCAACCAGCCAAGCGATTTAGTAAACAAACTCGCTACGCCGTCAAGATTTGGCAGCAATTTGGCATAACGGGTATCGCTTTTATGACACCGATATTGTTTACGCCCATCGGCGGTACGCTGATAGCTATTTCGTTTAGAGTCAATAAATTAAAAGTTATTTATGCCATGCTAATCAGTGCCATTTGCTGGGCCGTTGTTCAGTCTTTGGTTTTGTTTTATTTATCAGAATTAAAATCTTTTTTTTAGTCATCAAATATTAAAGGCACGTAAGTCTGCTAATTTGCGTTTATTAACAGTAAAAATTATCAAGTAAGCCACAATGACCAATCCAACCATAGCTAACTTACTCGACCGTATTGGCGAGTATCGACGCAAATATTACCAAAACCAACTCATCAAAGGTGTGATTTTTGCGCTTGGATTAGTGTTGTCGGCCTATTTGTTTGTAAATACTGTCGAGTACTTCGGAAGATTTAGTGGCACGATGCGCTCGGTGTTGTTTTTTGGTTTTGTGGCTACACTCGGCTATGCGCTTGTGCGCTGGGTGGCTACACCGCTGGTGCATTTATATGGATTGAGTAAGCCGATTTCGGACGAAGCGGCGGCGGTGCAGATTGGTAATTTTTTTCCAGAAATAGGCGATAAACTCTTGAATACCTTGCAGTTGCGTAGTTTGTCTGGTACCCAAACTGACTTAATAGAAGCCAGTATCAAACAAAAGTCTAAACAACTACTCGTAGTACGGTTTGCCGATGCCATTAAGATTAACGAAAATCGAAAATATGCCAAATATGCTATTTATCCGCTCATGGTCATTGTCGGTATTTTGTTGTTCAATCCTCGATTTTTTACGGGCAGTTCAGACAGGCTGATTCACTTTCAGAAAAATTATAGCTACGCACCTTTTGTTTTTAAGTTAGAAAACAAAGACCTCAAAGCCTTCAAAAACGAAGATTTTACACTTCGGGTTACGCTCACGGGTGAGTCGCTGCCACAAGCTGTATATTTGACCCAAAACAAAGCCAAGTTTAAACTCGATCCCGAAAGCGGCAATACATATAGTTATACTTTCAAGAACGTACAGCGGCCTATTGATTTTCAGTTCGATGCCGCTGGTTATAAGTCAGATAGCTATGAAATCAAGGTTTTGGAGCGGCCCAACTTATTGTCGTTTGATGTTACACTCAATTATCCTGCTTATTTGGGCAAACCTGCCGAATCGTTGAGTAATGTAGGCAACTTGACCGTACCCGAAGGCACGACCGTAACATGGGATTTTAATGCTTCGTCCACCGACAGTATGCTGCTCAGTTTTGAAGGGGATAAAAATAAATACTTGGCTACTGAAAAAATATTAGGTGGTTTTGAATTTAAGAAAAACGTCAGAAAATCAAGTAGTTATCAAGTAAATCTCAAAAACGAAGAAGCCGCCAATCGTGAAAAAATCAGTTATTATCTCAACGTCATTGCCGACAAATACCCAACTTTAAACCTCGAAAACTACCAAGATACTACGCTCTACAATTATTTTGTGGTAGGTGGCACGATTGCCGACGATTATGGTTTCTCAAATCTGAAACTGTTTTATAATATTCAACGAAAAGGCCAAAAAGACAATAACAAGCAGGGCTTTAAGGGTTTTCAGATTCCGTTCAATAAATCGGCCATCAACCAGACTTTTTATTATCAGTGGTATGTCGATAGTTTGCGGCTGGCACCTGGCGACCGCATTGAGTATTTTGTACAAGCATGGGACAATGACGGTGTGAATGGAGCGAAATCGGCCAAGTCGAGGGTTGTTAATTTTGCCGTGCCGTCCAAAGATGCCGTTCGTGCAGAAATTGAAAAATCGTCAGAAAAAACAGAAGCCCAACTCGAAAAAACATTGGACAAAGCCAAAAACCTCCAAAAAGAACTCGACAAACTCGACCAAAGGCTCAAGAGCGAGAAAGAACTTGATTTTCAAGAAAAAAAGCAGGTAGAAGAGTTACTCAAAAAGCGAGACGAGCTGGCCAATGAAATGAAAGAGTTGCAGGAACAAAACCAAAAATCGCAGCAAAAGCAAGAGCGGTTTGCACAAGAGAATCCAGAACTAAAACAAAAATTGGAGCAATTACAAAAACTAATGAACGAACTGCTCGACCCCGAAACTAAAAAACTGTACGAACAACTCGAAAAGATGTTGGAAAAAAGCCAACAAGACGACAAAATGCAGGAGTTGATGAACAAATTAAAAAACAAGGAGTCTAACACGCAAAAAGAAATAGAAAAAGCCTTGGAGATGTTTAAGCGTATGCAAGTAGAACAAAAAGCCGAGCAGATTAAAAAAGACTTGGAGGAGCAAGCCGAAAAACAAGAAAAATTGGCCGAAGAAACCGAAAAAGACAATAAAGATAAAGATGGAAAAGAAGCCGATGACAAGAAAAAAGACGATGAACTAAAAAAAGAGCAGGACGAGTTGAACAAAGAATTTGAGAAAACAAAAGAAGACCTTGAAGACTTAGAGAAGAAAAACGAAGAACTCGACAAGCCCGAAGACATGGATACCGACAAAGAAACACAGAAAGAAATAGAAAAAGACCAAAAACAAAGCTCGGAGGACATTGCTAAAAAACAAAAGAAAGAAGCAGCCAAAAAACAAAAAAAAGCGGCTAAGTCTATGAAAAAAATGGCCAAAGCCATGGGCGAAATGATGGAAGATATGGAAGCCAAAGAAGACATGGAAAACATAGACGACTTACGGAAAATTCTGGAAAACCTGATACAATTATCGTTTGACCAAGAGCGGCTGATGAAAGATTTTAGGGGCGTAAATCTGCAAGACCCACGATTTGTGAAACTCGGACAAGAACAACTCAAACTCAAAGACGACTCGAAAGTGGTCGAAGACAGCCTGTACGCATTGGCCAAACGAGTAATGCAAATCCAGATTTTTGTAACTCGTGAACTCTCAGACATGAAATACCAGATGGGCGAAGCGACACGGTTTATCAAAGAACGGAGGCTCAACCAAGCCACCAGCCGCCAGCAGTTTGCGATGACGGCTATGAACAACTTGGCATTGATGTTGAGCCAAACCCTGAGCCAAATGCAAGCGCAGGCAATGGCCATGCCTGGCCCGGGTGGCTCTGGCAAAGGTAAAAAAGGAAAGAAGCCATCGCCGAGTTTGGGCGATATGCAAAAACAACTCAACGAGCGCATCAAGGCCATGCAGCAAGGCAAAGGACAAATGGGCGGACGGGCGATGTCGGAAGAGTTGGCCAAAATGGCTACTGAACAAGGACGAATCAGGCAGATGTTACAGCAACTTGCCGACGGACAGAAAGGTACTGAGGCTGGCAAAAAAATGGGCGATGCCGTTAAAGAACTCTCAAAAGACATGGACGAAACAGAGACCGATTTAGTAAACAAACGAATAAATCAAGAACTACAAAAACGGCAGCAGGACATTGTTACGAGGCTCTTGGAGTCTGAAAAAGCCCTGCGCCAACAAGAAGAAGACAATCAACGCAAGTCCGAAACAGGTAAGCAGATTCAGCGTACACCGCCACCAGCTTTTGAACAATATGTGAAAGACAAACAAAAACAAACCGAACTGTTACGCAGTGTTCCGCCCAGTTTTTCGCCGTTTTATAAACGAGAAGTCAATAGTTATTTTAAAAAATATGGCAACGTGAATCCGTAAATTAAAAACCAATGGAAAATTTCGTTTTTTATATTTTCTGCTCCTTAATCATTGCCCCAGCATTACTGATTTTGTTCACTCGCAACGTCATGTATGCGGCCTTGGGCTTGTTTGTGGCTTTGCTGGGCGTGGCGGCGTTGTTTGTCTTTGCGGGTGCCGATTTTTTGGCCATAGCCCAACTACTGATTTACGTGGGCGGAGTGCTGGTTTTGTTGATTTTTGGGGTCATGCTT
Source organism: Runella sp. (assembly GCA_043769455.1). Classification (GTDB taxonomy): domain Bacteria; phylum Bacteroidota; class Bacteroidia; order Cytophagales; family Spirosomataceae; genus JAYVJH01. Next base: position 4,897 of record JAYVJH010000369.1, read on the forward strand.
ACCCACAAAAAAGACACGATCGATAGCCAAACAAAAAACAGTATTTTGACCAATCACTCAAACGTTTTTTGGGGAAGCACTGCTGCACTCGGTCTATTTGGTTTGTTGTTTTGGATTATTGAAAATGCCAATATAATATTGCCAGAAATAACTCATCAGCGTATCAACACTACCAAAAATATCGGTATAAGTCTAATGACTTCACATATTTTACCTTTTGAAATCGCTGGTATTTTGCTCTTGGTAGCTCTGGTAGGGGCAGGTTATTTGGCCGCACAAAAAAATCAAAAATCACAATGAACAGAAGGCAGTTTATTCAGAACACGGCAGCGAGTAGTTTGGTAGTTGGTACAGAAATATTGGCACAAACGCCCAAATCCGTTTTTGTACCCAACCCTAAAACTAAACTCAAAATTATGGCTACTAATTGGGGCTGGGCTGGGAGTATTGATGGTTTTTGTGAGGCCGCAAAAAAAGAAGGTTATGACGGCATAGAACTCTGGTGGCCAGACAGTACCAAAGATCAAAAAGAGCTTTTTGCAGCCCTCGACAAACATAATTTAGATATAGGCTATCTATGTGGCGGTTCTCAAAAAGACCCCGTTCAGCACCTTGCTTCATTCAAAAAAGCACTTGCCGAAGCCAGCACGCTTTCTGCACGCAAACCGCTGTATATCAACTGCCACTCGGGGCGTGATTTTTTTGGTTATGACCAAAACAAAGCATTTATAGACCTAACGACCGAAGTTTCTGCCAAAACAAACATTACGATAGCACACGAAACGCATCGTAGTCGTATGTTATTTGCGGCGCACGTTACCCAACATTTTATAGACAAAAACCCCGACCTACGCCTCACACTCGACATATCGCACTGGTGTAACGTACACGAGTCGCTACTGGCCGACCAGCCCGAAGCCGTACAAAAAGCCCTTGCCCGAACCGTACACCTCCACGCCCGAGTAGGCCACCAAGATGGCCCACAAGTAAACGACCCACGTGCGCCTGAATGGAGCGAAGCCC
>JAYVJH010000370.1:0-9047 GCA_043769455.1 Runella sp.
TGGCTCACCAGACACATTATTACTCGAATTGGCAACAAAAAACAATCGTGTCATTGTAACATTAGACAGTGATTTTGGTACACTTATTCACAGAGACAACAAAGATTTTATTGGTATTGTCTTTTTAAAGCCTGGCCATTTCGATACTTCATACCTTTTGCAAACATTCGATACACTTCTACACACAGACCTTGAAGTTCAGCCGCCGTTTATGCTAATCGCAGAGTGGACAACTATGGGTGTTAAGATAAGACTCAAAAATGCAATTATTAGATAAACTCTAACAACTGCATTTTTTTTATTTCTTCAAACTACTCAAATATTCGACTAAATCAACAAGTTGAGTTTGGTTCATTGACTCATGCAAACCTGCTGTCATCATCGATTCGTTCATTTTTTTCATCGACACTACTTGATTCATTTTGTAGCTTTGAGATGTGCCACCCTGAAATTTAAGTGTCAAATCAGTTTCGGTTTTACTGGCTACAATCCCTTGCATCGTACTGCCGTCTTTGAACTTTACCTCAAAGCCTTCGTAGCCAAAACCAATACCTGCACTGGGATAAAATATAGCCAAATACTGCCCGTCTTTACCGAGTTTACTACCTATTTCTGACAACTTTGGACCAAAATCCATACCTTCATCATTTATCTGGTGGCAAGTTGAGCAGTTGGCTGTAAATACTTTTTTACCGTTTTCAGCATTACCAACCATATTGACAAGCTCAGACATTGGGGCAAGTTTTTGGGCATTTTTGCTCGACTTCGCTACGTCCAAATATTTGGCGGCATCTACTTTTATAGACCTTCTCCATGCCCACTTGACCCCCTCAACGGCAGCACCTTTGAGGTCGCCTTTTATTTTTCCTGTCTTCAACAATTCTACTACCAGCTCTTCGCCGTCCCAGCTACCACCAATGGCTCTGGTTGCTTCTTGGCGCAAAGCCATTGGCCGTTTGGCATCAAGTGCTACTGTTTTTAGAATGTTTAACGAGTTTGTCGTACCAACCTGCCTGAGTGAATTGACGACTGTAATGGACTTGGTTATGTCTTTTCCATTTACAACCGCCCAAATACTGGCTTCGCCATTTTGTTTTATGAGCTGTCGTGCCGCATCTCGAGCCATGTCCCATTTGGTTTCAGATTTAGTAATCAGGCTCAACAGTCTTGTATTCTCGGCCTTTGGCTCGTAGCGTTGCACCATTTCCATGTAGGCATTTGTTCCAAAATTAGCATCAAGTACTTTTTGCAATGATTGCTGCGCCACGGGCGACGTTTTGACAAAAGCAGGGTCAAGATGTCGCAAACATAGCTCTGTAATAGATTCATTATTAGAAGATTGCATGATTTCCAACAATGCCGCTGATTTTTCTTTATTGGCTGGGTTAAAGTCAAAAGCCCTAAAATAGCGTAGTCTATCTTTCAAATCTACGCTTGGCTCTGAGGCCAATTTAGCCAAAAGCGACACAGATTCTTTGGTTCTGGCTCGCCACACAATATCTCGCCCAGCCGCCGAAGCAAGTGGACTGGTATTTGTCTGCAACCATTTGCCAAAAAACCTGTCCCATTGCCCATCTGCCGACACACCTAACGCCTCCAAATACCAGCGGTCTTTACCGTCATATTGATTGGCGAGTTGTGTCCATATTTCGGCTGCCTCTGGCGAAGTATTGTGCCTGATAGCCAGCGCACATTCTCTGCGTACCTGCGGGTCGGTGTCTTTGGCCATTTGCCCAACAGTGTTTATCAAAAGGGACTTATCAGCTTGCCGAGCTGCTCTAATGGCTGTAATTCTTAAATCGGGATTACTATCTTTCAAAGCCATTTCGATATATTTTTGGCCATTATTCAATTTACTCAACAACCACAAAGCACGGGCTTTCATTCGTGGGTTATTGTTGTTTTGATACAATGCCAATAAGTCATTTTCGGCGGTCTCTCCCATACTTCTTAGTTTGTTCCAAGCATGATAACGAACTGATATATTGGCATTTTGGAGGGCTTCGATTGCGCCTGTCGTAGTATTAAAATCAAAAACGGGAGTCTTGTAGGCTACTTTGGGCGGGGCAATTCTAAAAATACGCCCACGGTTCAAGTCGCCTGCTTGGTGGCCACCTACGCCAGGGTCATACCAGTCGGCCACGATGAGCGAGCCATCTGGTGCAGCACACACGTCCGACGGACGAAACCATTGATTGCGCTTGCCATAAACTACATTAACCATTTCGGCCTTGTAGCCAGCACCGTCTTTGGTGGTTGGGTAAGACCTCACGACATTTGGGCCTGCATCGCAATGAATCATCTGATTTTGAAACACTTGTGGCAATAAGCTACCCTCATAAACCATCATACCTGTTGGCGAGCCAGCACCAGTTTGTAGTAAATTAGGCATTGTACCAGGGTCGTTTAGGTGCCAATGACGGTGTGGTATTTCGGTTTCTAAATTGGTTCTGTTTTCTGACCAACCCGCCCCTGTCATTTCGTCTGTGTAGCCATAGCTGCCGTACTCCATCACATAGTTTATTCTAACGCCTTTGTTGCCATCGTCGTCATTGTCGCTTTGCCAGAGTGTGCCATAGCTATCGACAGCCACTTCATAGTTATTTCTAAAATTATTGCCCAAAACCTCTACATTCTTAAAGTCGGCATCGCACCTAAACACCATACCTTGTTTATAGTTTTTTAGGTTAATGGCTTTACCATCTTGATCGAGTACTGGCTGGCCTTTGCCGTCTAATAACTGCTCGCCAGCATTGCCGAAGTTAAAATAAAACTTACCGTCGGGCCCAAACACAAAAGCGTGCATTCCGTGGTCGTGCTGCTCACCAGCGATTCCCTGAAAAATAACCTCTTTTTTGTCGGCTTTGTCGTCGCCGTTTTCGTCGGTAAACAAATACACATACGGACTCTGTGAAACCAGTACTTTGTTGCCCATCACAAAAATTCCAAGTGGCGAGTTGATTTCTTTTCCTTGATAAAATACCGTGTTTTTATCGGCTTTGCCATCGGCATCGGTATCTTCCAAAATCACAATTCGGTCGCCTTCGTTATGAGTTGGATTGCCTGTAATAGCTGGCCGATAATTGTAGGCTTCGAGTACCCACACTCGCCCACGATGATCTACGTCTATGTCTGTTGGGTTGGTGATGGTTGGCTCTGCTGCAAAAAGATTTGTTTCAAGACCCTCGGCTGTTTGTAATGCCCCAGTGGCATATTTGAGGTCATGTTTTTGTTCTTGGGTCAGTTTGGCAAAGGTGCTATCCAGTACACTTTCTGAGCCTAAGTTTGGATTGGTATTCTGGTACGAAGCGATGAGAGCAACGACAGAAAAAAGAGCGATAAAGACAAAAATCAACTTTTTCATGGTTTTAAAAAGGGCTAATATTATTTGTAATTATTCTTGAAAGTACACAAGTATTCAAACCTACTTACCTAAGCAGTAATGTATTGTGAATGATTGAATGATAGGATAAATATCAGAAGTTCTTAATAAATCATTTATTTACCCAATAACCCAATCATTCAATCATTCAGCACTACTCATACCAATGGCTCTTGCTGGCTTAGGCAATGAAAACTTCCTAATCCCCAGACAATATCGACAGAATCTATACCAATTACCTTGCGGTCGGTGAAACACTGAGCGAGTATGTCCAATGCTTTTTGGTCATTGTCGCACCTAAACGTAGGTACAATTACGGCTGCATTACTGATATAAAAGTTGGCATAAGAGGCTGGTAATCTAAGTCCATCGCTTACAAGTGGCGTGGGCATTGGCAACTCAACGATATTTAGTTGCTTGCCATTGAGTAGCCGCATTTGTTTGAGTTCGTGTAGGTTTTCTTGCAAAATGCCATAGTTATCATCAGCCTTGTTGTGTTCTACTACTGCCACAACTGTATCTTTATTCACAAAGCGTACTGTGTCGTCAATATGGCCGTCGGTATCATCGCCGACTATACCGTCATTGACCCATAATATTTGTTCAACACCATAATAATCAACAAGATAGCTCTCAATTTGTTTTTGATTTAGGTGAGGATTTCGATTTTTATTTAACAAACAAGCCCTACTTGTCACTAGCGTACCTTGGCCATTAAACTCAACCGAGCCACCTTCCATGACGATTCTTGGCGTTACGTGGTCGAGTTTTAGATAATTGGCAATGGCCACAGGAATCAAGTCATCGCTGTCGTAAGGTGGATATTTATTGCCCCAAGCGTTATAGTCCCAGTTTACGACCAATCGTTTTTTGGTATTGGTATTAATCAAAAAAGCCGGCCCGTGGTCTCTGCACCACGAGTCGTTGGTTTGGTGAAGTGGTAGCTCAATTTGTGCCATATCAACGTCTGCACTCAACAAACGCATTTCGATAGCCTGCCTAACAGTTTCGTTGTGAGCGTTGATACATACTTTTTCGCCTTCGGCAATGGCCTTTATAAATTCGATATAGCCCTTAAACATTGGCTCTTGCCGTGGCTTAGACCACGAGGCTTCGGTATGCGGAAAACTAAGCCAAGTGGCTCGGTGAGTGTGCCACTCGGCAGGAAATACAAAACCTTGTTCTTTGGGTGTCATTGATAGTCAGTAAATTATCAGAAACTCAAAATTAGTGTTTTTTGTCCACAGATTTTACAGAAAATCATAGATTTATTGACGGCAATTCCCAGACAGGCTGTTTTACTGAAACTGATAACGAAGCCCTAACCCAAGACCAAAGAGTTGTGGTTTGGCTGTAAAATAAATGGTAGATTTTTCAATCGGCTGAATCGTCTGTTGGTAATTGGCCGTTAGAGTCATGGCACAGTTTTGAGATATTTTATAACTCCCCCTCAACCCAAAAGTAGAAGCTGCCGACAGGCGTTGGTAGGGCGAGGAAGCACCATTTTTATAAACAACAACTTGCTGATTGATAGTCTGGATTTGATTTTGAAGCATAATCGAACTCGTAACGCCCAACAACGCAGCTATTTGTATTTTGTGAACTGGTTTTATAAAATCATAACTCACCAAAAGTGGTATCTGGACGAACTGATAGTTGTTTTTGACTTTTTGTGTGTCAAAATCGCCGTTCGTGGCTGGTGCAGGAACAAGACTTACCGAAGGCGACGAACCAACCTGATTATTGGTCAGATTGCTGACGTAGGCCGTGTTGGCGAGTGCATCGGCGATGGCACTAAATTGCCGATTGTCAATGGCTAACGTATTGGTTTCATAGACAGAATTTCCCATCAAAAAAGCAATACCAGACTCAACACCCAAACGACCACGCAACTTTGCACCCACACCAATCTGCACCAAATATGAAGGAACAGACGCATCGTTGAAGTTGGTAGGCATAGGTTTTTGTTGAATATTTGAATACTGATAAGGCAGCCAGCTATTGGTTGAAGGTAAACTTATATGTGGGTTGAACGAGGCCACGGTCGCACTAAAACTTACCCAATATTTTTTTGTTATAATCACTGGATCTCTGACTACGATAGATGCTTGGTAAGCCACAGCCAGCCGATTTTGTATTGGTTCTACTAATTGTTGTATGTCTTTAATGTCTAATTGTGCTACTTCAATAGTTGGACTTTGTTTGTTTTGAAGCGGGCTATCTGCCACTACTGGCTCTACTGATATACTTTTTTCGATTATTGGCAAATAAGCCTCTGTTTCTGTTGTTATATTTTCAGATTTGTTAATAGCTGAATGATTTTTTGAGGACAAAAATGGTTCTTTTATAAATTCTACGGCTTGTTGTTTTGTAGTTTGTGGGCGAGTTTGGTAAGTATTGTTTTTTGATTGCACCCCTATTTTTACACCTTCTTTTAACATTTCGGTCGCTCTATTTATTTTGTTGTATGGAAGTCTTCGCTTTGAGCGAAGACTTCCATCTGCTCCCGTAAAAACAATAGAAGAACCATTTTTTTTATTGTTCATCGCTACCTGATTTTTGTTAGTTACAGTAGCAATATTTTCCTTTTTTGATTTATTCCAGACTACCCAATAACCACCCAAAGCCATTACTAATATTATCGCTGCATATTTGGCATAATTATACCAAAACGGAACAATTTTAATAGCGTCTTTGTCAAGTTCTTGCTCTATGCGTTCCCAGAGTGCCGCACTTGGCTGCTCAGAGGCATCGGCAAAGGCTCGCTGCCATTGGTTTTCAAAATTATGGTCTTCGTTGATATTCATTTTTAAACTACTGTATTTAATCTACTACGTTTTCTAATTTGTGTTTCAATAACTGTTTGGCTCGGGCATATTGCGACTTTGATGTTCCTTCTGAAATATTCAGTTGTTTTGCAATTTCTTGATGACTATACCCCTCGATAGCATAAAGATTAAAAATAACCTTGCAACCAGTTGGCAACGTTTTGATAACGGCCAGCAGTTGTTCATAATTTAGGTCAGACAGAGCCACTTCGCCATGCGACAGCGTTTCGGTATGGTCGTCGATGTCGGTCTGAAACTGTGTATTTTTTTCTTTTCTCAAAAACGAAATAGCCGTATTGACCACAATACGCCGTATCCAGGCATCGAGCGGGCAGTCTGAACGAAAGGTATGCATCTGCAAAAATACCTTCACGAACGATTCTTGAATGACATCTTCGGCATCAAAACGGTGGTGGGTATATCTGAGCGCAACGGCCAACATCTTCCCTGCAAACCGCTCATAGAGCGTTCGCTGGGCTTTGCGGTCTTTGTTTCGACAGCCTTCCACTAATTGTGCATCACATATCATGTAGTGTTCTTGATGACGTTTTGAAAGTAGAAAAGGTTGGAACTAAGGCTAAAAAAAAACGAAGCCATCACCAAGGGCGATGGCTTCGTTAAGCTCATACAAACTAAAAAAAACTATTTTATGGCAAAGTTACCAGAGCCAATCTTAAAGCCTTCTGAGTAAAGCTCTACGCTATATCGGCCTGCTCTGAAGTTTTCGGTGTTGTCATAAACCATCTCTACTGCTTGGTTATTGTTTTGGTAAGTTACGGTGTTTTTTGCAGTATAAACCATTTCTTGCCCCTTAAATGTAAACTTGCCAGAAGCAATGGCGGCATCGGACAATATTGCACCATCGGGGTCGAGTACACGTAGCATAATTTCTTTTGGCTCTGATTTTGTAAGCTGGTTTTCTGGCAAACTAAACAGTACCTTGATTTTATCTACACGGCTTGCCTTGTAGTTTTCTTTGTCTTTTACTTTACCGTTCGGAAACACCGCTACCACGTGTACACCATCTGCTTTGAGCGATGCCCCAATGCTTACTTTTTCGGCCAGGTCTCGGTTACGAGCCGTAAAAACAGTTACCGAGTCTGAAAATGCTTTTGAAATAGACGTTTTCTCTACTTTCAGGCTCTCAACATCGGTCGATAGCGTTTTATTAGTCGTAACCAATGTCTGGTTAGAGGCCGTCAGCATGCCATTTTCTTCTTTCAGTTTGTTTATATCAATGTCTTTATTGGCCAAAAACACATCATACTCTTTGATTTTGATATTTAGTTTAGTCATATCCAAACTACTCATTTTTTTGAGTTCAGCTTTGTCTGCTTCCAAGCGTGCTTTCACAGCCATCAAGTCATCGACTTTACCACCGAGCTGCTTTACCATCAATATTTGGGCATCTAATGCAACTGATACAGAATCTAACTTGGTTTGAGTGCTGGCCAGTTCTTTTACTTTTTCGATGATTGTACTTTCTTTTTGGTCAGCGAGTTTCTTTTTGTCAAAATACAAATAGCCCAGCACTACCGCTGCAAGGGTCATCAAAACCAGTCCTATTACTGGTAATTTACTTTCTTGTTTTTCTTCCATTGTTTTAGTTTATTTAGTTTGAATTGGTTTAAGTAATTTCAAGACTAAACGTATTTGTTAGTATTTTATTACTTTTGTCTTAATCTATTTTCACAACGACTCCAAAAAATGACCCTTATTCCTGCATTTCAGAACGATAACGAGCTATTGGAAGAGATAAATGCTACCAAAACACAGCGAGATGGTTTTAGAGTTTGGTGGTTGGGGCAGAGTGGCTTTTTGATTCAGTATCAAGAAAAACACTTACTTTTTGACCCCTATTTATCCGACTCATTGACCGAAAAATATGCTCAAACCGACAAGCCTCACACCCGCATCAGCGAGCGAGTTATTGCCCCAGAGTTATTGACAATGATAGATGTCGTTACGTCGTCGCACAACCACACCGACCACTTGGACGCTCAAACGCTCTGGCCCATAATGGCCAATAACCCCAACTTGACTATGGTTATTGCAGAAGCCAATCGAGACTTTGTAGCCAAACGCTTAAACTGCCCTATCAACTGGCCGATTGGCCTCAACGATGGCGAAATGGTTGGAGTACACGGCTTTAAGTTTACAGGTATTCCGGCAGCACACAACACCATCGAACGAGACGAGCAAGGACGTTGTCGTTTTATGGGTTTTGTTGTTCAGTTTGGTGGCTATTCTGTCTATCATTCTGGCGATACACTTTTGTTTGATGGATTGGTAGATTTGCTCAAACCTTTTGATTTGGACATTGCTTTTTTGCCCATCAATGGCAACAAACCCGAACGAAAAGTAGCTGGTAATCTGAACCCACAAGAAGCCGCTTGGCTCGGTAAAGCGATTGGCGCAAAAATTACAGTACCACATCATTACGATCTTTTTGCCTTCAATACCGAAAACGTACAACAGTTTATTGACCACGCCGAAAGTCATCAAACGCCTTATTGTGTGCTGAAACTGGGCGAATGTTTGCATTTTTGATATTTCACCCCCAACTTGCAGCTTTATTTATACCACAGACCAAACAAAACCATGGCACAATACAAAAACGAGGGCTACGACCCCAAAGAAATCAAGATGTTGAGAGACGAATGTAAAGCCGAGGGCTTTAGCTTTGTTTATTGTGAAGACGAAGAGGACGACGACGAAATGGCCGAAGCAGGTGAGTTAATTCATGTTCAGTTTGTAGGCAAACACGACGGCAAAGAAGTAATTTGTGACGCACTCTTTTGCACACTACGCCTCTACCACAGCAGTTTAGTTTATGA
>JAYVJH010000371.1:0-1914 GCA_043769455.1 Runella sp.
ATTGAACGACAACGAGCCGAGCAAACATTCTTTGATAGCCAAGTCTAAGTCGGCACTTTTGAGAACTATGCCTGCATTTTTGGCATCAAGCCCCAGTACAGCTCTTAGGCGGTTGCTTTTGGGGTGTTGTTTTTTTAGTTGGTCGGCTACCTTACTCGACCCAATCAGTGTGAGGGAGTCAATTTTGCCAGAAGTCATCAAGGCAGGCACAACGGCTGCACCACGGCCATAAATGGTATTGACAACACCTTTCGGAAAGCAACTACCGAAAGCTTCGAGCATTGGGTAATGTAGGAGCGTTCCAAATTTTGGGGGTTTGAACAATATCACATTGCCCATCAGCAAAGCTGGAATGAGCGTGGTATATGTTTCGTTGAGTGGATAATTAAACGGCCCCATGCACAACACAATACCCAGCGGCGAACGTCTAATCTGGCCTATTACGCCGCCTTCGATTGTAAACCTTGACGAAGTACGATCTATATTTTTCAGTGCATCAATGGTATCATAAATGTACTCTACTGTGCGGTCGAACTCTTTGGTCGAATCGCCAAAAGACTTACCGATTTCCCACATCAATAACTTGACAATCAACGTTTTCTGCTCCAACATCTTGCCCACGAAGTTTTCAACGCAAGCAATTCGAGCCGTTACCGACATATTTGGCCATTCGCCACGCCCGTTTGCATAAGCAGCCTCAGCCGATGCCAATGCTTCGAGAGCTTCGGTTTCGGTAGTAATCGGATAGCTACCTATGACCTTGCGCTGAGGCACCTCGCCCGACTTGTCAATAATTGGTGATAACACATCGTGCGTTTCGCCTTTCCATTCACGCATTTGGCCATCAATTAAGTAATGACGCTGGTGGATTGGCTCAATCTGAAACTGGGCTGGAATGTCGGTAAGTAACGGAAAAATCTGTAAATGTTCGTTTGTCATTTTGTTTTGAAGGAGAGGTGTTTGGTTGTAAAAATATCTTGTAAAACTACGAATAATTAAATCGGAAAACGGTGAATTGAGATGGCAGTAAAGTTAGTTTAATAAACTATTTTTTGTTTTTTGTAAATCTAAAAATATATTATTGGCCTTGTTACCTTGTTATAACTCAATCTCACCTGTTTTGTTTTTACTAAAACAGTATGTAGATTTGTAAAACAGTGTAAACCGTCAAAACTATGGGATATAGTAATTTTAAAAAAATAAAAACGGTAACAAGTAGATTTGGGCTTGATGCTCAAAATGTGTCATTGTTTGAGGATATAACTCTATGTGAACCAAGTAGTTGGCTAATAGATACGCTCAAAAAATCTAAATTGGGGCCATTGACTAATGAAAAAACGAAATCGGAGCGTATTATTTCACCCATATTGTTAGAAATAGCCGAATCGTACCAAAATGAGATAACGCTTTTTTCGGGTGAAGAGTTAGATGTAGATGCTCTAAAAGACCTCTCAGGTGCTTGCGATTTTTTCTTTGTATTGCACCCACGCAAACCGTATATCGAATCGCCAATTATTTCGTTAGTCGAGTCCAAAAACGAAGACATGGAGTATGGGCGAGCGCAATGTGCCGCACAGTTGTATGGAGCAAAGCTATATAATGAAGCCGAGGGTAAGAATATCCCCGTCTTGTATGGCTGCGCCACAGATGGCGTAGAGTGGCAGTTTATTTGTTTCAAAGACAATGTTTTTTATTTAGACAACAAAATATATACCGACCTAAGAGAAATTTTGGGTGTATGGCACACTATCGTTCAGTTTTATCTAAAACCGATAGCAATCTGAATACCAGCACCGATTTGAAAGAAGTATGAAAACAGACTTGAAAAATAACTTTACCCAACTCGCCAGCAATTTTGAAGGCGAGTTGTTTTTTGACCAATCGTCATACCAGCACGATACCATGCGGCTCGTT
>JAYVJH010000372.1:0-1862 GCA_043769455.1 Runella sp.
TGATAAATATTGGGGTCAATCAGTAGTTCGGTTGGTAGCAGCCCGATGATACTCATCGTAACACCGACACCACCAGTCAAGAGTCCCAAAAAATTCATAAAACCAGACCAGACGACAGCCTGAATGGGTTTGAGGGTATTGGTATAAATAACGGTGGCTACGGCATTGGCTGTATCATGAAAACCATTTACAAATTCAAAAGCGCAAGCTGCAAAAAGGCACAAAAAAAGAAGTAAAAAAATACTGATGTCTAATCCAAACATGGATATTGGTATATTTATGGTGGTAGTTGTTGTAACAAAACAGTACAAAGGTAATGATTGTTTGCTGGGGGCTAATGTTACCAAATTGTTAAGTTTTGGCTATATACCAAAAGTGGTCTGTGAAGACACAGACCACAGATTCACTTTTCAATTCGTCATTCAATCATTCGTAATTGGATTTATCCCCATTTGGCTTTTTTGATATAGTCTATGCTCATCTCGACACTTGTGAGGGGTGGGCGTTTGCAGACATCTTGCTCTACAAAATAGTGTTTGAGACCTGCGTGTTTGGCGTGTTTGAAGGTATCGGCAAAGTTTATTGTGCCTGAGCCTACTTCTGCAAACTCTTTTTCGGGGGTGTTGGCCATGTCTTTTATGTGCCACATCTCAAACCGCCCCGGGTGCTTCATAAAATACTCTTCGGGTTTTTCGTTGGCTTTTGCTACCCAGTACAAGTCCAATTCCATTGCAATTTTAGTATTTTTGAGTAGTAGGTCATACGGTTTTTCGCCGTCTATACGTTCTGTAAACTCAAAATCGTGGTTGTGATAGGCCATTTTCAGCCCTGCTTTCTTAGCTACTTCTGCCCCTTTGTTCAAGAGTTCAAAAAATTGTTTGTAATCGTCAGGTTTGCGTTCGTTGGGCATCAAGTAGGCCAATACCGCATATTTTTGGCCTACGGCCGCCGCATCATCAATTACCTTATCCCAGTTTTTACTTAGGCCATCTATCTCCATATTTCTGGCCGTCAGGTAGTGTCCGCTTGGTGCTGTGAGGCCGTTATCTTTGAGTAATTTGGCATATTCGGCTGGGGTTTTACCAAAAAATAGCCCTTTGCCGTAACCAAAATTTTCTACCTTTTTATAGCCCAATTTAGCCACTGCCTCTACTATTTTTTCGATTCCTTGTTTCTGAATATCATCACGAAGTGTATAAAGCTGCAAACCTACTTGTTTGGCTTTGATTGGTTTGGCATTGAGCTGCAAAAGCGACAGTGCGCTCAGGCCGAGGGTATTCTGAATAAAATTTCTACGGTTCATATTGATAGATGTTTATTTGATTAAAGCACAGACTATGCGTTTTTTACTGATAATTTATATTTTTGGGATACTTATGGCTTCTGATAATTGCCAATGAACAATTAAGACGGTTACATATAAATTGATACAAAACTCTAATTGAAACTTGCATTTTTATTGTTAAAGAGTCACGAGTATATAGTACGGTGTCGTGAGTTAAATACAGTGCTGTTAATCAGTAAGTTATCAAAGTACAAATACCGTATTAGTTTTGAATAAGTACTTAAATATCTATTTCGTCAATTTCGTTCATGATTCTATCGGTTTCTGCGAGGGCAACTATCATTTTTTGATAGTGGAGTATATCCTCAAATTCAAGTGTTCTTTCCTTACGGTCTTTGAGCCATTTTTGTGCAGGTTGATAACCGCCAATAAAAAAAGCCCACGCCACTTCGGGTACATTGTCAAAATATTGAGTGTCGTTGATGTAAACCCGGCCTTTGTCGTGCTGAGGTACGACGGGGTCGCCCGTGCGGGCATCTACATCTGCAGCGGTTTCAGATTTCTCATGCTTCGGAAT
>JAYVJH010000373.1:0-2688 GCA_043769455.1 Runella sp.
GGCATTTTTAGCCTCCGAATCTAATATTGGTGTATTTACCCGTCCCATAGAGCAAAATTACAAAATAATCTAAACTAATTATAATGACCTACTTAGTAATATTATTTTTTTGTTTTCGACTACAATCGCTCTCTCATTAACTTGGCACCATCGCACATGGCTTTGAGTTTTTGTTTAGTCGCCCAGCGAGCCGTTTGGCTTAGGCCACAGTCGGGGGCAATGGCGAGTTTGTCGGCTGGTACAAAGGGCAAACATAGCTTAATTCGCTCGGCTACATCTTCGGCTGTTTCGATATAATAACTTTTTACGTCTATCACACCTACGGCTACGTCCATGCGCTCGGCGAAGCGTGCTAATAAATGCACATCGGCAAAGTTCAAAACAGTCATCTCGGTATGTAATTCATCTACTTTCATATCCAAAAAATCGGGTAGCATAGGGGCAATCGTTTTTTTACCAACCGAACGGCCTTTATAATTACCAAAACAAAGATGAGTAGAAATACGGGCTTTGCCCACGGCTGGGGCTATTGTTCTGTTAAAAATATCTACAAATCGGCGGGTGTCCTCCTTGTAAGCATAACAACTCATAGACGGCTCGTCGATACATATTTCGGTACAACCAGCGGCTATCAGTCCCTCAATTTCTTGTCTCACAAACGGCAATAACGCCTCTGTAGCCTCCCAACGGTCTTTATAAATAGTCCCTGACAACATTCGCCCAGAAAGTGTGTATGGGCCGGGAATCGATGCTTTCAGAATTTTATCGGCAGGTGCTAATCGTTTCAGCCGTAGGTATTCGGCCACTACACCCAGACCTTTGGGCGCAGTAAGTGGCTCAACGATAGTATGTTTGCCTCGCTGATCATGAGCAGGTGGGCCAAATTTTCGGGTTTCGGCATGGTTGGCCGCTATGCCTTTGATAAAGCCATAAAACGACAAATTGAAGTCTAATCGTGTCTGTTCGCCATCTGTGATAACATCGAGGCCAGCACTAACTTGGTCATTAACGGCCAACATGACAGCATCATCAATCATTTCTTCGATGTCGGCTGGGCCAAATTGGTCGAGATTTATACTCGCAAATTCGAGCCAACTCGGAAACGGCAACGAGCCTACGACTGTGGTTTTGATGGGTATGGGCTGCATATTTTTTCTATTGTTTCAATTTGCATCTGGACAAAATGTGCTCTATCTGGTTTTTTATTGAGCAAACTATTGACTGGGTAAAAATGATGATTAGCATAGCTTTCGGCATAAAGCTCAAACCGCTGACGAGCCAAAAAGTTTGACATTGCTGGCCGCTGGCGGTGCGCTCTAAGTGCCAACAGGTCTATCGTACCATTGGCTACCATACTTTCGCCATAGCCTGCTTCACAAAGCACCAAACCATCATAATTTACTATCTTTGAGGCTCCATCTGTGCTGGCAAACGGAATCGGAATACCAGCCATACCCGCCGAATTGGCCGAAACGACATACGCCATGTTTTCGATGGCACGGGCGAGTTTGGCTACATTTTTCTGTGTCAATAAGTTAGAGGCTACCTCAGACGACGAATGGCAGATTACCTCTGCCCCACGCATGGCCAAACAACGAGCGATTTCGGGATATACTATTTCTTCGGAAGCAATACAGGCCAAGTTACCGATTTCGGTTTTGGCTACTGGAAAAACGGCTTCGTAGCCATAAATCTCTAAATATTTGTCCCAAACATCGTGCGGAGTAGGTGCAAACATCGAATTGAGACGGCGGTAACGCAAAATCACATCGCCGTTTGGCCCAATAATAAAACTCGTCTGAAAATATAACTCTGGAAAATTAGCGTCGTTTTCATAAACATTCCCCGATAAATAAATACCCAATTTTTGAGCCATAGCCCCCATTCGTTCATATTCTGAACCGCCTATATCCAAACTCGCTTTGGCTTTCCAATTTTCTATACTTTCGCCCATCGGAAAACCTGTCAAAAAATATTCTGGCAATACCACCAACTTCACATCACGGCCAACAAAAGCCATTGAGGCCGTTATTTGTTTTTCGATGCGACTCAGGGTTTCGGCCATAATGACATTGGCCTCATCACGGTTTTGACAGGCATTGACTGTTTGGCAAGTTACTTGTAGAGCAAGGGCTTTGTAGCGCATAATGAAAATTTGATTTAAAATAAAACCTTACTCAACAATCAACTCACCTGCTCCCATAAAACCCGTTTTTGGGTTTTTCCCAAATCGTTTTATAAGTTCAAAGGTATTGGGAATTTGTTTGCGGAGGCGGTCGGTTACGTCTGCTGATATGTTTTTGTTTGAAAACGGCACTACTTTTATGTACTCTTGCAGTTGATTGGCGTTTCTACCATATTTATAGTCATAAGTAAACCGACCGTCTGTTTCTGTTTTGATATTAGAGTTTAGTACATTCGGCACGCTGATATAAAACTCGCTTTGAGTGGCCCTATTTGCCGATGAATTAAACGACTTTGAGGCATATAAATAATCGTACAACTCTCGTGCCGTGTTGATGGCTGGGTCAATGAGTGCTACTTTTTCGGCCAACAAGTGTTTGTAGCGTGGCTGGCCATTTTCTTCATAATTACGGAGTTCGGTCAATACTTTTTCGATTGGTTCGGCCATATATGGGTAGTGCGTGCAGCCCAATATCAGCGTTTTGAGCGGTAATACATTTGTAG
>JAYVJH010000374.1:0-5843 GCA_043769455.1 Runella sp.
CAGTATTTGTATCTGATATTACATTGTTGGCGTAGGTATTGGTAGTATTGGCTACAGAAGTTACAAACTGCTGATTATCAATCGTATAAATATATAAAAAATCCTGATTTCTGAAACCATTAGTACGAAAAAGAGTCCTTTGGGTGGGCAATGCCGATACTCCGCCTGTAATGGCGCTAAGATTGGGGTGGCCTTTAAAAGTCGGAATAGAAAGGTCGATGCCACTGGCAGCGTAGGCGGTTTCTGTGCGGGTGGTACGTCCACCATTAGTCCAGGATTCAAATACAGTCTCTCGGCCATTGGCATCGTATGTAGCTGTTGTATAATAATTAGGAGTTGAAGTATTACGGCGAGTAACGAGGCCATTCTGAATCGTATAAGGCTGTGTAACAATACCATCTGAATTGGCCGAGAATCCCGTCAAAAGGCCATTGGTATAAGTGCTGGTCGTAACATAGAGCAGCGGTCTGCTGTTGGCGTTGATGGCAGGTTGAGAAGCTACTATTTGACTTACTTTACCATTGGCATCATAGTCGTAGGTAGTGGTAGTGATACCTATTTGGCTACCGCCTGCTATTGATTTTTTTAGGCGTTTTGCTGTACCTATTGGCTCGTATTCATAAGTACCATAGGCAGTGCTGTTGTTGGCACCACCTGAGCTTGCGTAGCTATATGTATAGTCGTAGCGTGTTACATAGCCGTCGGTATCGTAGGTGTATAGATGCTGGTAGTTGGTTGTGTAAGCCGTCGAACCTGTTACAGTTTCGGTATATGTTTGTTTGGTCAATAGGCAATTTGTGTAGGTGTAATCAAACAGAGAAGCACTTTGTACTGTAGAACTCAATGCCATATTTCTACTAATGGTTTTGACAAGACGCTGCGGTGTTGGAGCTGGCGTTGGGTCAGTGCTACTACCACAACTCATCAATAAGGCGATGAATAAACTCATGGCAAATGAATAAATGAATGACGTTTTCATTGTTTTTGTTGTTTGTCTAATGATAAGAAATAATTGCTTTTTTTACACCCATACTACGTCGCCGAGAGCAGGCATACCATTGGTTATTGGGTAGTTTTAAAATAAGTGTGCCATCTAACGAAAACTCCTGTACATGACACACGTTGATTATCATACTTTTGTTGATACGAATGAAACAATGTGGTAGTAGGGTGTCTTCAAAAAGCCTCAATGTGCGTGAGCATAGTACACGCTCTCCGTTTTTGAGGTGAAAGTAAGTATAGTTTTCTTGCCCCTCAACCAGTACAATGTCTGAGAGTTTGATAGGCCGTTTGTAGCCCCGCACCTGAATCATCAGTAGTGGGTCGTTGGGCTGTGTGTAGCGAATGTCTAATACTGTCATAATGATTTTGAGTTGAATGATACCCCAAAACTATATGACAGTACATAAACCAACAATCTACAATGAGTAACTGTTGGCTTTGAGTGAGTAAGTGTAAAGAAAATGCCAAAAAGTGTAGTTAGGCGAAGCGTGCCAAAAAGTCGTGTTTTTTGCGAGACGACACCTCAACCGTTGAGCCATCGGACATTTCTAAGTAGCCGCCCTTGCCCTTAAAATACCGCCTCACGTGTTTGAGATTGACAATAAAAGAATGATGCACCCGACAAAATACATCTTCTGACAGCATCTCTTCGATGTCATTGAGGGTGCGAGACACCAAAAACTTGCGGTTGTTGAGCATCACTAAATGCGTGTAGTTACTGTCGCTCTGGCAAACGATGATGTCGGTGTCTTGTATAAAAACAAGGCCATCGGTGGTAGGTAGTGCCAAAATAGACTTATCTCGCTGATTGTTGATGTAGCCATTTACAATGGCCGACTGGCGGTCAATATTTTTAGGGGTATTGGCGTTTCTGGGAGATATTTTGCCAACTGCTGTCACAAGGTCGTCTATATCCAAGGGTTTGAGCAAGTAGTCTAAGGCTGCTCTTTTGATGGCTTTGAGGGCATAATGTTCGTAGGCAGTTACAAAAATAACATCAAAGTTGAGGTGCGAAAGTTGGTCTAAAACCTTAAAACCCGTGCCATCGGGAAGTTCTACGTCCAAAAAAACCAAGTCGGGTTGCTGCTGACCAATAACCAGAATAGCCTCGGCAACGGTTTCGGCATGGCCTACGATTTTGATGTGAGGGCAGTATTTGGCCAATAGATTTTCTAACAGTTTACGGCTGCGGTCTTCGTCTTCTACAATGACGGCAGTATAAACGCTCTGCTCCGAAACGTCAATCATTCGAGTAATTAGTAAATGGCCAGTGTCAGCACAACTCGTGTACCTCGACTGTCTTTGTAAAGGTTTTGTTTGTCAAAGACCTCAAATTTACTTTTTTTCTCACTAAATTGGTTGATTAACTCTAATCTTTTTTTGATAATATTCAAACCATACGAAGTATGTGGAGTTTCAGTGTCTGATTTCTGGGCTTTTGACTGGTTTATGCCCACACCGTTGTCGTCTATTGTACAGACCAAATAATCATCAACTACCTCAAAATCAATTCGTAACAGTCCGTTTTCTTTCATTCTGCCGAGTTGGCCGTGCCTGATGGCATTTTCGATAAAAGGCTGCAATAGCAAAGACGGGATTTCTATCTCGGTTTTGTTGATGTTGGAGGCTATGTCAATCTCAACTTTAAACGGACGCTCATAGCGCACCTGCTCTAACTTGGTGTAGAGCGTTATGTAGTCTATTTCGTCTGATAGAAATACAGTGCTTTTTTTTGTAAAATCAAGGGTTTTTCTAATCAATTTGGCAAACTGTGACAGGTAGCGTTGCGCTTGCTCGGGTTCGTTACTTACCAAAAACTCTTGAATGGCATTGAGGCAATTGAACACAAAATGGGGATTCATTTGCGCCCTAAATGCTTGCTTTTCCAATTCATTAAACTCTTCTATAAAGGCGCGCCGCTTGCGTTCTTTCTGGTAGTAATAATTAAACAAAAAAAGAAGTAATAGTGCTATCAAAAGAGCAAGAGCAGTATATTTATAAATTGGATTTTCAAAAAATGGCATCGTGAGCCGTAAAGTAAGTACCGTATGCCCCAGCGTAAGGTTTTGGTCTTTGGTGGTAGCTTTTACTTCAAACCAATATGTACCTGGTAGTAGATTTTTGAAAATGACCGTGTGCTGGTCAGTCGTTGTCCATTGGCTATAAGCGTCTGCCGTTGTCAGTCCGTTGCCGTGGAGTCGATACCTAAACCGCACATCTTTTCCCCAAAACGAACTGATGGCATAAAACGCAATTTTTAATGAACTGCTTACACTAATGATATTTTGGGAGTCGTGAGTTATCAGTTTATCATCGACCCATAAATTTGTGATTCTGACAGGAACGCTGTCGGTTATGACCGATACAGGCGTAGGCAATAGCAACGACACCCCACCAGACGTAGCCGCCCAGACAGAGTCATTGCTCACAAAAACGTCATTTACAACGTTGGTCATCAAGCCATTGCCCTGATAATAAATCGTATTTTTCCAATGTTTTTGAGGTTCAGCCGAACTAATTTTATTGAGACCATTGACAGTACATACCCATAATTGCTGGCGATTGTCTATAAAAAGCGACTGCACAAAGTTGTTAGATAGCCCCTCATCAACCGAGATATTAGTGAGTTGGTTATCTTTAAAAATAAACAATCCTGCTGCCGTAGTGCCTATCGCTATGCCACCATTGGGTAGTGCAGCGAGGTCGCTCACGCGGTAGTTGAAGTTTTGTAACACAGCGGGTAGCGTGTCGGGTATGGGCAGATTGATACTGATGTTGGTCAATACTCGCCTTGCTTGGTTTAGGTTCAATAGTACCAGCCCGTTGGGCTTTCCAATCCAAACTTTTTGATTGGCTTTGTCTATACATACCGCTGTGGTACGACCTCCAAACAAACGACGATTTTTTTGGAGGTTGAGCTTTTTAAGATATTCGTCATCTAATTTGAACTTACCAGATTCATAGTTCAATAGTTCGTTCTGGCTCAAAACCATTGCCGAGGCATGAGATGCAAAAAAAATGAGCGAGTCTATTATATCATAATCTTTGAGACTACCCTCTAAGAAATAAGTGCTTAGGTTTTGCCCATTCCAGCGGACTAATGCGTTTTCGTGGGTCATCAGCACTACATTATTTACAGTACGCACATTCTTGATTCTGGAAGTGGTATTTATGAAGTTGATACGTGCTGGTTGTAGTGTTTGAATGGTTTTGTTGGGGCCAATTACCTGTAAACCAGCCTTGTTTAGCCCAACCAATAGCCGCCCCCGAAACTGTGTAATACCCAACGGCTCGGTATTGAATGAACTCAACAACGGCAACTGGTACGACATCTGATAGGGCAAACAGTACAGGCCATTGCTGTAAGTACCTATCCAGAGGTTTTTTTCTCGGTCTGTTGTGGCATAAGTAATGTTCTGGTTGGTCAGTACGTCAGTCTGGTACGATAGTTTATTATTGGCAAAATTATAACAAAACAAGCCCTTGTTTGTACCTATCAATACCTGGTTGCTGTTGTTGTTGATAAACGTAATATTATTGGGGCGGACATTGCTCTGCTCCAAAACACTAACCGTACCCTTATCGTAGCTCAAAATATTATTGTTGTCGTGGTATAGGTATTTTTCTGTGGCCAGTTTCAATATATTTCGAGGGCGAAAGACTGTATGTAGTTTATTTGCCGAAATAATCTTTTTTTGAGTAAACAACTCAGACACCTCCCCGTTGCTATTGACTGTAACCTGCCGAAGGCCAATTACATCGACTATTGTGGTGTTTCTACCTCCAATTTTAGATTTTATATAAGTTAATTGATGAGTTTTGGGTTGGTAGCGGAGAATGCCCCCGTTTTGTTGCGTAAGCCAAATATACCCAAAATCGTCTTCAAAAACTTGCTGAACGCCAGTAAACGCTTGGCCAAAAAACGATTTGCCATTCCGAAACTGCACGCCGTCATACAGCAGCACATCGCCCGAAAAAGGAATGAACCAAATCCTGCCGTTTTTACCTACCGTAATATCAATAAACTCAACGTCATTGACCAAGCCTCTGAGCGAAAATGTCTCAAAATGCTGCCCGTCAAACCTACACAGGCCGTTGGCGGTGGCCATCCACAAAAAGTCTTGGCTGTCTCGTACTACTTTATAGACGGTGTTGCTTGGGAGGCCATCGGCGATGGTATAATGGGGTATATACCGCTCTTGGGCAAGAGCAACTTTATTTAACAACAACAAAAAAAATACATACCAGCATCTTGACATGATTGGAGATTTTTATTCGAGAGACTTCAAAACGCCTACAACTACGCAAGTTTGGTTATTGTAACCAAATCGCAAAATAAATTTATGTATCGGTAGCAACAATCAGTCAAAAATCGATGTTTTTCTGTACTCTGTTACTATTTATTTTTGACAAAACTCATGCAAAGATATATTTTTGCGAGGGTTTTGTCGTTTTGAACAGTAGTTGCTTAGATTATGCCCCTCTGTATTAAATTGGTTACGTTTTAAAGCATAGACCCATTTTGAAATAAGTGATATTGTTTTTTTATGCTTCTAATTTAAGTGAAAAATACACTTCGAAACATTACGGAACTATCATACAGAGATTCACTGAAAAAAAGGGAGATACACAGAGAAGAAGTACTAAAAAAGCTCCGTGTATCTCTTTTAAAACTCTGTGTATCTCTGTGTAGCAAAAAAAGCGAATTCAATTTTATAAAATTACATATCCAAAATAAACAGGTCTAAGTAGGTCATTATAATTAGTTTAGATTATTTTGTAATTTTGCTCTATGGGACGGGTAAATACACCAATATTAGATTCGGAGGCTAAAAATGCCT
>JAYVJH010000375.1:0-2331 GCA_043769455.1 Runella sp.
AGCGTTGGGTCGTGGGGCTTATGCTGGCAATGACCCCTCTTGTCAAAATTCATTGATTACTCAGGCTACTACTTTGTATTTATCCAACGGTTGGGCGCATAGATTCCCGGCAATGCCTACGCCAGAAATGGAAACAGAGTATAGCGTAGAGGCCATGGTGCCAGCCAACAGACCTGTGCGAATACAGGCCATAGATGCTTTTGATGCACGGCTTGTGCCGAGCGATTTTAACGTGGCCGGTGGCACCATAAAAATAGCAGCAGGCCGTGGAACGGGTACGGGCGCAAGCGGAAAAGTAGAAATATTGACAGCCCCCGTGCAGAACTTAGGGCAGAATATCAAGAATCCTGATGTCGTTGTTGCGCAATTTGATGCCATCTTAGTACCATCTGGGACATTTTTTTTGTTATTCGACCCATTAGCAGGTACTTTGAAACGCGTAAAGATGACAGCCGCTGACGGTCAGGGGCGTAAGTTGCTGTATATCGATAACTAATTAACAATCTAAATTTTATAAAAAATGAATATTCTTATTTCGTTAGGCCCCGGTTCATGGATTGTTTGGTTAGAAAACGATGGCGAAAAAAACATCACTAACAACAATGGCGTTAGTTTCTATTCCCAAAAATTATCTCCAAGCTGGTTGAGTTTCTATCAAACAGTTCAAGACCTAAAAGCCCAATACCCAGGCGCAAAAGTATTTACGGCACACTCAGGTTATGGTAATGGTATTATTGTTTCTGGTTTTTTTAGAATTGTATTGTGTAACCCAACCAACAGAAACGAAGGGGCAAAGTTGATGAGACAAGAAAACGGGGTTTGGGTCGAAATTGTAACCGACAGCAATGATGTGTTTGATTTACTGGACAGTTAGATTTAATATATCACAATGGAACGCCCGAAATGCAATTAAAAGTATCTCAGCATCATGTTGAGTTTATTCCACGATTTCAAATAACCGTTTAAAAGCTGGTACTTCTGACAGTCATTTTATTTTTAATTTGGGTTGGTTTGCCGTTATATTCTGGCAAATTTACGACAAAATCGCCCATAATGGCCGTCAAATTGGCATAACCGCTTACGGACTTATTGAGTAGTTTGGGGTCGTTTGGAAAAGTATAGTTGCAAGTGCCTGTAAAGTCAATACGGGTAGTTTCTGAAAGTGGTGTATTAGGCATTGATGCCGTGAATATTGCTCTTATTTCGTAACAGTTTCCCTGAGAAAGAGTACAATTAGCGAAATATCGGTATTCAATGAGTAGGGTTTTATCGTCTTTTTTGGTAATCAATGCCCTATGGCCAATTGCGCGCCTATCTGGTGCTAAAATCAAGAGCGGTTCAATGGCTTGTATGGCACTGTCGCCATAATAAGCCCCTAAAATAGGTTGTATTGGGTCAATTATCTCTGTTTTTTTACAACTAATACAAAGAAAAAGTACAAAGAGAGTGATTAGTTTTTTCATGATTTTATCTGTTTTATTTTTTACAAATATGCGTTTTTTTAAATTGTTTTTAATTTTATTTTTTTGTGTTGCCAAACTTTCAGCACAAAGTATGGTAACAATGTCGGGGGGTGTTAGTGAAATTGCTAATACGTCTTTTAAGCGAGCGGCTTCATCTGTGGGCAATGTAACACTTACATCGAGTGGCTACTTGACTATTTATTTTGGCACAAAGCTATATTATGAAGGCAAGGCGGCAGATTTGGTTATGAATGGTGCTACGACAGATGAGGAAAAATACAACTTAATCAAAACGCAACTTGTGGCTACTGGTAACGGTAGCAGTAGTAATAATAATGGCGGGGCTACCGTGGATTCAAGTTTGACACGGAAAGTAATTGAGGTGGCTAATTTTCCGACTGATAAACTATTGAGTTTGATTGTTTTGGGATTGGAAAACCATACTAAATTAGATTCGTTGATTGAAAAAGTAGCCAATACCGACAAACAAACGGTACTGATTGATAAGGTAGTTGAGCAAATTGAAAAAACAGATACGATTAACGTAAGATTGCTGGAATTGATTGGTTTTTTGAAAACACAGTTAATAAAATCAGACACGCTAAACGCCAGAATATTGCGCTTGCTCAATAAAACTGGCTCAAACAGTACCTCTGGGGATAGCCTCGGTGGTACAGGGGCGTTGGCACACACGTACTCGATTGAGTTTAAGCCAGTCGTTCAGCAAGCTGTATTTAATGGTGCAACGTACACGAGTTGGCCAGCATTTTATGCGGCTTTTGTGGCAGTTTATAATGCCGACCCGCAAGGCGATTTTTACTTTACTGGTACTGGTGGTAGTACTTACGTTTTTCAGGCAAGTAGCCAA
>JAYVJH010000376.1:0-23875 GCA_043769455.1 Runella sp.
CACCAACAAGCTACCATCCGAGTTGTTGGTGAAAACACCAACAAAGGCAGAACAGGTGGTTCGTCTCCTGTTTTTGATGGTTTCACTCTTTAAATTCGACTGTTGAGGGTTTTTAACTAAACAATAGGTGTGTGTGTGGGCGTTATGATGGTGTAAAACTTAAAATTACCTTATCAAAAAAACAAAATTAACAACTATGAAAACACTTTCATTTGTCCGTTCGTTCAGCTTGTCGCTATTGGTAGCAGCACTCGGCCTTTCTGTATTTGTGTCTTGCAAAGAAGAAACACCCAAAGTCAACAACATCGTAGAAACTGCGTTGGCCGATCCTAAGTTTTCGACATTGGTGGCGGCTCTACAAAAAGCCGAACTCGTCAATACGCTCTCAGGCCCGGGTCCATTTACAGTTTTTGCCCCCGACAATGCCGCTTTTACCAAAGCAGGCATCACCGATTTGAGTAAAATCTCAAAAGAAGATTTATCGAAAGTATTGCTCGACCATGTACTTGGGGTAAACGTGCTTGCCGCCAACGTGAAGCCGGGCGAGGCCACTACTGCAGGCACCCGTAAAATTTATCTGTCCAAGAATGCCTCTGGGGTATTTATCAATGGTAAAATAAAGGTAACGACTGCTGATATTGTAACCTCTAACGGCACAATCCACGTTATAGATAATGTGATAATGCAACCTTTGAAAAACATCGTACAGATTGCATCGGACGACCCAGACTTTACAACGTTGGTTACTTTGGTGAAAGATGCCGACCTTGTTGCTACACTCAGTGGAGGTGCATATACTGTATTTGCCCCAACTAATACTGCCTTCGCTGAACTTTTCAAGACGGTGAACCCTGCTAGTTTGACCAAAAAACAAATCACAGATATTTTGCTTTATCATGTGTTGCCAGGTCGGGTGTTTTCTTCTGACTTAGTAAATGGTGCAAGCGAACAAACGGCGTTGGGTACAGGAAAAGTAACGGTAGATTTGAGCAACGGTGCGGGTATCAAAGCCACAGGAGGTGCAGTATCAAAAGTAACTGCTGCTGATCTTTTTGCTACCAATGGCGTTATTCATAAGATTGACAAAGTACTAATTCCTTAGCAAAAACTGAATATCTTTTAATATCTTTACACTTAGGTAATCTCAATCTATTTGGTTTGAGATTACCTAAATTAAACCTTAGATTCAAGTAATAAATGCAACTAAGATTATTGACGTTGGCTATTTGCTCTATATTGTGTTTGTGGGGCTGTGGTCAAAAAGAACAAGAAGCCGTGCCTTTTGAATGGGCCGATGGCAAAGTAGTAGCTGTTTCAGATGTTTCGCCTCAAAGTTCTTTTTTTAGTATTATTGCCCCCAAAATATCACATAGAGACCTCAGTAGATTTGGAATACCCACACGTATCAGTGCCTCGAATGTGAGCAGTGAGGCTTTATTGAGTTTGATAAAGGATATTCCGGCAAACAAAAACAAAAATGCAGCCGAAATCCAGCAAATGATAGCCGACGGTAAAATTACGCTCACATTGTCATATTTATTGATGCCCTCGGCTGGCAATGGTGTTTATAAGTCTAAGTCTGTGGTACTGAAACCAAATTTGAATAATCTCAATGCCCTCGATATAACTATTCAGGACCTTGCCATGCAAGATATGTTCAAGACCATAACAAAGCCATTGGCTCAAAGAAACAATCAAGAAGCCTATTTCGTTGCACTGGGTACAAGCCAGCGAGTGGCTTTCACGGCGGCAGACAACACCAACACCAGAACTGAATTAGCCACATACATTGGTGCAACCGACATAAACGGTTTTGGCGACTGGCAGCGAGATTAAAAATATAGCCCAAAGGTAACTGATGTAGGTATTTTGGCCACTAACTCGTTTTCCATACTAAACCCAAATGCCTCTTAGTCCCATTTTACTTAATCGGTCTCAAACTCGACTGATTAGCACCAACCAATTAACCAACTGCAATCACCATGTTTGGCCACCGCCTGCGCTACTTTTTTATTACTGGTTTGGCTGCTTATTCTTTTCTGAATACTTGGTCGGTCGATATATTTAAGTATTATCCCATACCAATAAGTCTGGTATCGGTTGGTGTTTTGTTTCTGGTAGTTATTTTTGGAACTTGGGAAAGCAATCGCTTTATAAACGATTACTTGTGTCTCAAAAAAGTATCTTTTTTAAAACAAATAGCCTATCAATTTGCTATCAGCATATTGGCTACATCAGTTATTACGGTATCGGCTATTGTACTAACAAGTCAGATTCATGCTATTCCGCTTTCAGAATTAGGGTTGTCGCTCAAACTTTGTTTGGTATTTGCATTCAGAATCAATTTGTTTTTGAACACCGTTCATGTTATTTCTGAATATGTAAAACAACTCCGTAATAGTCAAATAGAAGCCGAGCAACTCAAAAAAATATCAGTTCAGGCCGAACTGCAAGCCATTCGCAATCAAGTAAATCCTCATTTTTTGTTTAATAATCTTAGCGTCTTGGCCGCACTTATACCCAAAGATACCAACGCCTCGGTAGATTTTGTACAGCAGTTCTCAAAAGTATATCGATATGTGTTGGTAAGTCATGAAAAAGAATTGGTAACGCTCGATGAAGAACTACAATTTATTGATGCCTACCTTTTTTTGTTAGGAAAGCGTTTTGGGGCAGCCTTGCAAGTAGATATTGATGTGAGTACTGAGGCACGTCAAAAAAAATTAGTACCCGTAGCATTGCAGATGCTCATCGAAAATGCTGCGAAACATAATGTTTTGTCGGAGCGAAGACCGCTGCACCTGACTATCAGAGACATTGATGGTGAGATATTGGTGGTTCAGAACAATCTGCAATTACGACTATATGATGAGACACTCTCGACGGGCATAGGGCTATCTAATATTTTGCAGCGTTACGCATTTTTGGGTGGCCAAGTCCCCGAAGTACAGCAAACAAGCACCGATTTTATAGTAAAACTTCCATTGCTATCGGTTTCTCTGGTTAAAAGTCTCGTTTCATAACAATATAAAACCCATGCAAGTACTCATTCTTGAAGACGAACGACTATCTGCCGAGCGATTGCAAGAACTACTCTGGCGGGCTTTACCAGCTTGTAAAGTGCTAAGTATTCTGGAGTCTGTTGAGGTTGCTGTTGAGTGGTGGGCTAATAACCCACCCCCAGATTTGATTTTTGTTGATATTCATTTAGCCGATGGTTCGAGTTTTGAGTTTTTGCGTGAGGCCAACGTACAAGTACCACTTATTTTTACAACTGCTTACGACCGTCACGCACTCGAAGCGTTTCAGCTCAATAGTTTAGATTATCTACTGAAACCCATTGACGGACAAGATTTGAGGCGAGCTTTGGCAAAATTTAGCCAATGGAAAAATGTTTCTTTATTGGATTTGGAACGTCTTGAAACTACTATAAAACAACTGAAACAGCCTTATAAGCAACGTTTTCTGGTACGATATGGCGATAACCTAACCTATCGAACGACCGAAGAAATCGCCTATTTTTATGCTGACGACAAAACTGTTTATTTGGTAGGTACAGATGCCAAACGTTATGTCGTAGATTATCGACTCGAACAGCTTGAAGAACTACTGAATCCAACCTTTTTTTTTAGAATAAATCGAAAATTTATTGGCCACATTGCAGCTATTCAACGTATGAAAAGTAGTTTTAATGGGCGGATTCAAATATTTCTAAAACCCTTGCCAGAAAGCGACGTAGCGGTGAGTAAAGAAAAGGTATCTGCTTTCAAAACCTGGATTGACCAATAACTCCCCTCAAATCTCAACATCTATGATTCGTTACTTTTTAATTATTTTTTTATTGCTTGGACGGGTAGCCGTTTCCCAAACTCGTGATGTACTCAAACTCAAAACTGGAAGTGTTATAAAAGGTCAAATTATTGCCACCAAAAACAACAAAGACAGTTCTTTGACCATTGAAACCTATGACGGTAGCCTTTGGGTTTTTAAAAACAACGAGGTGTCTTCACTCAGCAACGAGCCATACAAAGACCCAGCCATTCGTTACAAAAATCGGGGGTTTGAGCATTACACCGAACTCGGGCCGTTGGCCATGAGCAATCGTGCTTCAAATGGCGTTACTACATCGGCTTTTTCTTTTCAGACTACTAACGGGTATCGTTTCAATCAGTGGCTATTTACGGGTATAGGTATAGGTGCAGACTTGTATGCAGTACAGACTTTTGTGCCAATAGTTCTAAGTATTAGAGGCGATTTTTGGCAAACAGGCACTAAGATTCCGTTTTATTTTGTGGAGGCGGGTCGTTCTATCAATGCCACATCAAACGATGTAGAAAACATCAAATACCGTGGTGGTGCGACTTTTGCCATAGGTGGGGGACTAAAATTATTGTTTCACCAAAGTACGGCTTTTGTGGTGGGTGTAGGCTATCGTTTTCAGCGTTCGACCACCGAGCGACGCACTTTACCCAATGTAGTTGATGACTTTAACCGCCTCACTCTCAGAGTAGGATTTTCGTTTTAAAGGTAATAAGCAAAAACAGTACAACTACTAACCGGTACATCTTTCAAATATTTTGAGCCGTTTTAATCCAACCACCGCCACATATAGCGAGAAGCAACACTGCGGTATGGTCGCCAGTTTTCGGCAATTTCGTTTAGTTTTTTATAAAGGTCTTTGCCCGTTTCGGTTACAGAATAGGCCCGCACCATTCGCTGCCTGACCACGAGATCATCTATTGGAAAAACATCGGGGCGACCCATCACAAATATCAACAACATTTCAACCGTCCAGCGGCCTACGCCTTTGATGGGAGTCAAGTATGCCACTATTTCGTCGTCAGTCATACTGGTGAGTTGCTGATATGTGATGCCTTTTTCGAGGTCAAAAGTAGCTACATTTTTCAGGTATCCGATTTTTTGAAACGATAACCCAGCACTGCGGAGTTCTTCTTCTGTTTTGGCCAAAAGCAGCTCGGCTGATGGATATTGGTCAGGAAATAAACCTTTGAAACGGCCAAAAATCGTATCGGCAGCTTTGACTGAAATTTGTTGCGACACAACGCTCTCCAACAATGCCAAATAGACATCTTGCTGCCAATCTACTTTTTTGAAATGCGGCGTACTGACAATAATTGCCCTCAAAATCGGGTCTCGTTCCGACAAATATTCTTCGGGGGTGGTCATGGTTAATTTTTTTATCAGTCAATCTATCCTTTTCGGTGAATAACCGTGGCGGCGGCTTGGGCAGAGGCCAATATCGTCAAGTCGGCAATCGTTACATGAGCTGGTGCCGATACCGCATAAACTATTGCATCGGCAATATCTTGGGCCAATAGTGGCTCAAAGCCCTTATAAATTTGGGCGGCACGGGCTTCATCGCCTTTGAAACGCACAACCGAAAACTCAGTTTCGACAGCACCTGGGGCAATATTTGTAACCTTAATGCCATGTTGAGTGAGTTCCAGCCGCAGCCCCTCGCTGATGGCCTCAACGGCTTTTTTGGACGTACAATAAACAACTCCATTGGCATAAGTCTGCTTACCAGCAATCGAACTCAGATTGACGATATGCCCCGTCTGGCGGGCTATCATGGTTGGCATCACGGCTTTGGTTACATAGAGCAAGCCCTTGATATTGCCATCAATCATCATATCCCAGTCGTCTATATCACCATCTTGTACTGTTGCCATTCCGTGGGCATTACCAGCGTTATTGACCAAAATATCAATAGCTTGCCACTCAACAGGCAGCAAAGCAATGGCCGACAAAACAGCCTCACGGTTACGAACATCAAAGTTGAGTGTAATTGTCTTTACCTTGTCTTTGAGCGTGTTTTGGAGTTCATCTAAGCGGTCTTGGCGGCGACCACAGAGTACAAGGTCAATGCCTTTTTGGGCAAAAGCCTCAGCAGTAGCCTTGCCAATACCCGAGCTTGCGCCTGTGATAAGTGCAATTTTTGTCATAAAATAAGTAGTCGTGAGTATATAGTACGGTGTCGTGAGTTAAATACAATGCTGTTAATCAGTAAGTTATTAAAACAAAAATACCGTATTAGTTTTGAATGAATGCTTGGTGTAAGTGTTAGTAAGCACAAAAATAGAAATTATTATCCGTTTATTCGGTCAGCTAACACTCTTTTTGCTTGGTTTTATCGTACATTATTTAATAAGAAGCTACATTCAAGTAATGAACACAACTTTTGGGTAACTTTGCAACGTAAACCACCACAAATACTGTTTTAAGATGTCGCCAACCGAAACTATCAATACTTTTTACCAAGCCATCATCGACAAAGATGTGTCTATAATATGCTCCTCATACATACAGTCTGAGCAAACGTATGTCGTACTCGAAGGCCCACGTTATACTACACTCGGTTATACTAACATTGCCAAAGGTTGGGCCGACTTTTGTGATTCGAGC
This sequence comes from Runella sp., assembly GCA_043769455.1. Lineage (GTDB taxonomy): Bacteria > Bacteroidota > Bacteroidia > Cytophagales > Spirosomataceae > JAYVJH01. Next base: position 6,427 of record JAYVJH010000376.1, read on the forward strand.
CTGACACTCAACCAGATAGAATGGACAGAAGGCCCCTTTGAAGAGTCGAACGAAGACATGGCATGGCTTGCTGGGCAAATTGTATTGACGGTGGAGGTAAAACAAAAAACGTTTTCAGTACAATTTAGAGCTACATTTATACTAAGAAAAAACGAAGACAGCCGCTGGCAAATCAAACACGAACACGTATCTGGCCCACTTGCAGACCCTTACGGCATTGGCGATTGGCTAAAAAAGCAATAAACCGCCGAAGCCTCGGCTGCTTAGATAATATTTTTATTAAACGGTATTTTTCCAAATTTTGTTTGGTGTTTTTTTGACACGAATAAAAATATTTGGCAAAATACTTGTATAGTATATTTAAAGTGCTTTACTTTGGGACATCTAATAAGATACAAACAAAATTTCTTTCACAAAAACGCAAAGGGGGACACAATATCGAAGCAAAATTCTACGTTAACTAACTGATTTAAGAAAATGGAAAAGATCCAAGTTAATGATAGTGAGCTGGTATCGTTGTATATCCAGGGGGACGAAAAAGCATTCGCTAAACTCGTTCAGCGGCACAAATCCAAAATCTATACTACCGTTTACATGATTGTCAAAGATCAGTACGTAGCCGAAGATTTGACACAAGACGCTTTCGTAAAAGCCGTCGAAATGTTAAAGTCAGGCCGCTACAATGACGAGGGTAAGTTCTTGCCGTGGATATTGCGTATTGCTCACAATTTGGCTATCGACTTTTTTCGGCGCGAAAAACGCTATCCCGAAGTAGTGTTTGAGGACGGAAGTAGTGTGTTCAATGCCTTGGAGTTTGCCGATGATTCTGTAGAGTCGTTGCAAATAAAACAAGAAACACACCAACACTTGCGAGAACTCATACAGCGACTGCCCGATACTCAAAAAGAAGTGCTAATAATGCGGCACTACGAAGACATGAGTTTTCAGGAAATAGCCGATGCAACAGGTGTGAGCATCAACACTGCTCTGGGACGTATGCGTTACGCGCTCATTAATTTGAGAAAGCAACTAAGCAACAGTACCCCAGAATATGATACAAACCTCTACGCACGATGACGTGATTCGGTATGTCTATGAAGAAACCAATCACGACGAGAACCAGCAAATTGAAGATGCCCTTGCAGAAGACCAAGAGCTGCTGACGTTTTATTTGGACACACTCGAAACAAAACAACTGATGAACAGAATAGTCTGGAGTCCTTCCATTCGTTGCGTTCAGAACATATTAGATTTTTCACGCAATTATACAGCCATCTACTAACGGTTATAAGGTTTCAGAGCCTTGTAACCGTTTTTGGTTTGTACTAATTTCAGAAATCTAAGTGGCAATTGACCCATTCGCTATCTAAGCGTGCGCCGTAGCGTTCGTAAAACTCGATTGAAGGCGTATTCCAGTCCAAGACTTGCCACATAACCCCCGTGCAGTTGGTTGTACGGGCTTCGGTTACTGTGGCATCTAATAGTAGTTTTCCTGCACCATGTCCTCGCATAGACTCCGTTACGATGAGGTCTTCGAGGTAGAGCCGCTTGCCTTTCCAGGTCGAGTAGCGTATATAGTAAAGCGAAATGCCTATAATTCGGTCTTCGGCTTCGGCCACTATTAGGCCATAGATAGGGTTTGCACCAAAACCGTCTTCGGTCATTTGTGCTATGGTATTGGTTACTTGCTCGGGCGCACGCTCGTAGAGAGCCAGTTCTTGAACTAATCCAAAAACCTGTGGCACGTCTTCGCTGCGTCCTTTTCTGATGTTTATTTGCATAAATATTTTTAATTTTGGTTCAAAACTAATACGGTATTTTTATTTTGACAACTTACTGATTAACAGTGTTATATTTAACTCACAACATCGTACTATATATTCACGACTCCTTAAGTAAGTCCAAGCCGAACGGTTCGGTTACATACATTCAATTTACTCAACCCGCACCTTGCCCCCACCCGAGTAGCTGCGATAGTCGCCCGAGTACATGGCATCGGCACTGACTGGCCCGAGCGTAAACGTGCCTTTGGCAATAACTCGTACCAGATAATAAAACGTTTTGGGTTGAGCCGTGGCCGTTGTAAAATAGTTAATACGGTCGTCTCGCAAATCAAAGTAGTCGGGTGTGGCACCGTTTTTAATCCAAGGCATATCACGAGGCTCAGTCAAACGTGGGTTTTCTATTTCAAAAGCGGCTGGTAGCAAATCAGTTACTACCACGTTTTTGACTTCCAGACCATTCTGACTACTCAACGAAATTTTGACAACAACCAAATCGTTTTGTTTGAAAGTCTGAACAGGCTTTCCGTTTCGGTCAAAAAAATGTTTTCTGACTTGTAAGTTTACATCTTCGTCGACATAATCACCAGAAGCACTCACCCCTTCTGACTGTGCAAACCAATAGAGGTTACCTTTGCCAGAAGTCGCCCCCAACCCCAGAAGGGGGCTATTTATTTTAATTTTTAAGTCTCTGCCGTCAAAATTATAAGATTTGCTGTTTATAGTTATCTTGGCCGTAACGTTGGAATTAGCGTTTTGTTTGGCCAATTTACCCAAAGCCAAAAATGTAAAAACAGCTTCTTGCGTATTGAGATAGCTTGCATTGGCCAACGCTTGCGAAAGTTGCCGAGCCATAGCTGGAATCTGCAGATTGGCGGGGTCGGTTTCTATCAACGTATTGAGCGACAAAGCCAAGTTACGAATCGGCGAAGCAAAACTACCTCCTCCTCCCCCACCTGAAGGTGGAGGCAATAGATTATTTTTTAGTATTTTTGAATTGGGTAATATCGCCCCGTAGCTTCTTGGGTCACCAATTTGTTTGAAAGCTGCGGCCAATAAATAACGGCTGTCGGCAGTGAGTGTGGCAGCATTTTGTTTGTAATAATTCATGGCCGCTCGGTTGGGCTTGCCCGCCATTGCCAATATATACAATTCATAAAGAGATGTGCGGCTGGCCGCCACGACTGTACTATAATTGCCAGATTCGTTATACACATAATCTATTTCGGTAGCTGGGCTGCTGGCTTTGGTATTTAGATAATCCAATAGCCTTCCTAATGTGCGGCTATTTATCTCAAAACCAGCACGTTGGGCTTCTATCAAAAAGTGAGTAGCATAAGCCGTTCCCCATTCGCTTTCTTCGTTGCCCCCTGGCCAATAGCTTAGTGCGCCGTTGGGTAGCTGCATACTTTCGAGTTTCAATATCGCTTGCTGGACGTTGTAGGTGGGGTTAAAGTCTGAGTCGGTTGTTTTTAGAATAAATATTTTTGAACCTATTGATTTGGCCAAATCTGCAAAATAAATTTGTGGAAATACCTTAGAAACAGTCTGCTCTACACAACCATGCGGATAACCCAACAGATAGTCTAAGACTTTGGTATATTGCACCATTGGCGAGCGACTCACTATAATTTGACTACTGACGGTACTTGGTATGTATCCGTTTTTGGACAAATCTATCGTACCGCTGCTACCACCTACAATAATCCCCGACCGAGAACTTTTGAGCAACGAACTTGCTGGGCGGACTGTTATTTCGGTTTTTTCTACGAATTTTTCTTTGCCATTATCCACCGTTACCGTTACGCTGCCGTTGCCCGACAGTTGTGCGGCTTTAATATTAAAACTTGTGCGAGATTCTTTTTCGGGGGCTATTTTTAAGTTTTGAGTATTTGTTTGTGTAGTTGTCAAGTTGCCTGTCAGAGCCATCGAAACTTTTACATTGGCGGTATTTTTTTCGGTATTTGACACATTGACAGGAACGACGATTTCGTCATCGGGACTCAAAAAACGGGGTAGTGCCGTACTAATCACAATTGGGTCGGCTACTTTCATGTTTTTATTGCCAGAGCCAAACGCATTGCCTTTGTATGCCACGGCCATGATGCGTAAGTCGCCGCTAAACTGTGGAATGGCCGCCTCAAACTCAGCTTCGCCATCTGTACCAGTATTTAGTTGGCCCGACCACAACGCTACCAATTTAACTCGTCCGTTGGCCAATGGATTGATTCGTTTTTCTAAATCGTAGCCATCACCACCATAACTGCTCGACGAACCGATTGATAATTCTGGAAAAAGAAAACGATACAAGTCAAAACTACCCACTTCGAGCGCACGTTTTTGGTAGAAAAAACCATGGATATCGGGGGTTTTAAAATTCTTGATTTGTAATATCCCTTCGTCCACGACAGCAACCGTAACTTGGGCGTTGCGAGCAGTTTTTATTCTAATTTTTTGTTTTGTTTTTGAACGTGATTTTTCAACAGTCAGCACTTCTACATTTAGTTTAGTGTCTGAATCTTCTACCAAAATGGGCGCAAAACCATGGGCAACCGTAAGCGGCAAACTCGAATTGTCGATGGCTCTGATGAGTGTAGCTGTAACAAAAGCGTTGGGTTTGAGGGCATCTGTAATTGTAAAACTATACTCTGCCGATTTTCTATCAGTCGTTAAGTACTTGTATTCCAGCACGTTGTTGCGCTCTATTGTTACCAATAATTTTCCAGAAAATGGTGTTTTGAATAATACCGTGGCTTTATCGCCGATGTCGTATTTGGGTTTGTCAAATTCCATCAATACCTCGCCTTCATTGCTAACCTCAAACGATGAGGCTGTGGTATTGCCCCAACCGTAGGCATAAAAATTAGCAATCGAATAACTAACTGCACCCACTCGCTTGACCCTAATCTGGTACTCGCCCGAAACCGTTGGCACATAACGAAGCTCTGCTTTACCCTCTTTCAAATTGACAATATTGGTGTAAACTATTTTTTCTCGTTTTTTGGAACTGTAACTTAGTTGCTCGCCCTGTTTTTCGATAACCGTCTGGTAGTCAAATCGTACTACGTCCACCTGCGCTTTTACGTTAGTTTGCAAACCACCCGATTGGCTCAATGCCACCAGGCCAATAGGTACGGCGGCGTTGAGACCTACATAGCTGTCGGCCAACTTAATGCCATAAAAAACGTCTTGTGTCAGTACATCAAATCGTTTGAGACGATTGACGGGGCGGCCTGTTTCATCAAAAACCGTTACATAAACTTTGCCTTCGAGTAAGCCAATATCCTGCAAGGCATTGGAGATAGGAATCGCCTCTTTGACCATGCCCATGTCGTCAGTTACGCTCTGTCGAACGGTATTTTCAAATTTGGTATCGTTTGGAATATTAAATGAATAGTCTTTGAATCGGTCTGCCGTAAATACTTTACGTTTTAGCGAAAACGCTACTTCGTAATTTCGCCCCGAGGCTGGCGGCCCAAACAAGTTGAGAGCCGTTGTGGTGAGGTTGATATTTTGGCCTGTACGGTAAGCCTCACGGTCGGCTTTTACATCTACTTTGATGCGGTCGGGCATAAATTCTTCAATACTCACATTCTTGGCGGCCAGCAATACTTCATTGCCGTTATAGACCTCTACGGCGTATGTGCCTGTAACGGCGGAGGCATCAATCGGTAACGAAATTTCGGCTGCCCCTTCACTATTTGTATTTTTTCGGAACGACTGTAATTCTCGACCATTGGGCATCAAGACCTTGACAATAAGCGGAATATCGCTTGTACTTTCCCATTGTTGAGTTCTGACTACGGTATTAAAATGCAGTGTTTCGCCAGGCCGATAAATGTCTCGGTCGCCATAAATAAAGGCTTCGAGACCAGTGGTATTGTCTCGTTTGCCTTCTACTTCAAAGCGAGATGTTTCGATACGGCTGTCTTCCAAATACAAATAATTAAAGTCATCATCAACCGAAGCCGTTACCATTGCAATCTGAAAATCGGGTACTTTTTCGGTTATTTTTTCAAATTTTGCAATACCGCTACCGTCTGTTTTGAGTGTATAAACTTTCTGGTTATTGGTCGAAACCAAATTGACTTCAACTCCTGCAAGCGGCTCGGTCGAACGGATTGAATTGGCAAAAATCCAGATAGCATCGGCAGACTGCTTGGCAATGAGGCCAATGTCCGAAATGGAAACCAATTTGGTAGCCGCCAAATATTGCTCATCGTGCGACTTGACCGAAAGCAAATACAAACCCCTAAAATTGTCATTGTCGGGTATAGCCATATTGAGTGCCGATACACCTTTTACTTCAGGCAAATTGGCCGTCTCAACTATCTTGTCTTCAATGAGTTTACTATAAATATTTTGTTCGTCGTCGTTGTAATCAAAGCCGCCTGTTGGCTGCCAGTCGCCGTCTATTTCGCCATATTTTTCATATCTATTGTTTCGTAAATAAGCCAAAATATTATTTTCATACACCTTTCCAATTTTTACTTCTACTTCGGGTACATTGACAATTTTCACTCCTACGTTACGTGCGCCTTTGGCCGACAAATAAACAGCCTTGCTGTTGCTAAACTGGATACTGGCGGGCATTGCTCCAAAATACAAATCTTTGGTAACAGGTTCGGATAGTTTTGCGCCCAACACTCCCTTCATTTTGTCGTTTAGGGTCAGTATATATGTTTCGTTTTGGCTAAAATTTCCTCTTACTATCAGCCCATTTTCAGTTAGTTCGGTAGTGGTTTCAACGGCTGGCGTAATTGTAAAATAATCACTAATATTTTCATTTTGAAGGGTTTGGGTGCTAACAACTCTCACAAAGCCTTGGTTGTTTTGAAATCCCGTTTCGATATTAGTTATTTCAAGTTCAAACATAGACGGCAAAGCGGTAGTAGTCTCAAAAGGCTCGGTAGTTGTGTAGTTTGTACCAATCACTTTTATGCCTTTTTCAACTGTAACTTTGAGCGGAATAGCACTTTTTTCTGCTCTTTCGGTAACAAGCGATACAGGTATTTCGATGTCTGAACCCGACTCTGTAACGCTGTGGCTCAATGGTTTTTGGTCTATTTCAAATGTTAGTTTTTTGTCTAATTCAGAGCCATTGACCATGTAATTAAACTTCAACTTGGTTTTGGCTAATGGCTTCCCCGACTCTTTCGATTTGCTCCAATAGGCTTCGGTTTCGATTAACTGCAACTTTGGCGTATGAAACTCAAAACCGTCTGCCGATATGCCATATTCTTTACTGATGGCTTTGAGTGCATTTTTATTGATTTTGGCTTTGTAGTCGGTGGCAGGGTCAAAGCCCGAAGTAGGCGAAAACACCAATTCGTTGGCCGCCGTCCACTGAAACTTACCAGCTACGGCAGGCACAAAATCAATATATTTGGCTGATTGCCAGCTATCTAAGTCAGATTTTGAAACAATGTCTTTATTGAAAGTAAAAACCAGATTTTGCGCCAACTGAATCTCATCTTCAAAATTTCGCCCTACTACACGCAGTTCATTGAGCTTTGAACAACCAGTAAGCAATGAAAAGTAAATAGCGAGAAGTGAAAAACGTAATACAATTGTGTGGAGGTTATGTTTCATGGGACAGTAGTTTTTGAGTAATAATTCTGAAAGTTCGGATTTTTAGTACAGATTTCAAACTATTTATTTTCAAACTCATCTAAACTTATTTTACGGCTTTTTTTGTTTTCTTTTGGCTTTTCGAGCGGCTTTCTTGATGATCTTTTTGGCTTTACGACCATAACTTTTTACTACTACTTCGTACAAAAGTCTGCCATCTTCTTCCAGCACAATTTGCTGCGTGGTAGAGTCTTTAATTACAATTTCTTTTTTGTCAAAACCTACATAACTAAATGCCAGTCTGTCGCCCATCTTGATTTTATCTAACAAAAAAGCACCATTTACATCAGTACTTACACCTCGCCCCGACCCTTCTACATTGACCGATACACCAGGCAAAACCGATCCATCAGCCGCCCTGATGACACCTCTGGCCGTAATTTGAGTAGCCAACAATACCGAATCTGTTTTTGAGAAACTACCCACAGAAGACACTGGGGCAGCTTTGGTCATAGTAATGCTAACTGTTTCTACCTCTTCGGTTGTTGGTGCTATTTCAGCTTTTATTTGGTCTTCATCGGCAGCCACAATGATTTCTTCATCAGTTGATGCGTTGTCGTACAAAGTTGCCGTTTGTGGTTTGGGTTTGTCAATGGCGGCCAGCAACTCCTCTTTTTTGGGTTTTATTACTTCGATTTGTAATGTCTTTTCTTCGGCTGTGGGTGCCGCCATAGTTAGAGTTGGTTCTGTATTTTTTTCTATTTTAAAATAAACCCAACCCAACCCAACACCTACCACTGCCGCCGCCGCCGAAGCCCAAAACCATATGCCCAATCGCTGGGTCTGCGTGGGGCTTACTCGTTTTTGTAGTCGTTTTTTTAGTTCTACCAAGTTATCGGTAGTATTTTCAGACATCATCAAGCCGTCGAGTGCATCGGCTACAAAAGGGTCGTTGAGTGCCGCCCGTTCAACGACATATTGCTCTGCCCGACTGAGTTGCCCAGCCACATACTTTCGTAATTGTTCGGTGGTAGGTTGTTTATTCATGTCGTTGTTCAATACAGTTTTTTAAATTTCGTTTTCCGTTTTGCAAATAGCTTTTTACTTTATTTAGCTCAAAACCAGTAAGTTCTACAATATCCTGATAGCATTTTTGTTGCCAATAAAACAAGTCGATACTCTGCCGTTGTTCTTTTGACAGTTTTTGGAGGCAGTCGCTGAGTGCTGATAACTGCTGCTCAATTTCAAAACTTTCGGCAGACTCACTAACTGCCCAGTTTTCAAGCTGTTCGTTTTCAAAAATAGACTCATCGCCCACGGCTATTTTTTGGCTTCTGAGCTGCATCAGGCAATGGTTGCGAGCCACACTATGCAGCCAGTTTTTAAAATTACCGACTTCGTGCGTTTTTAGGTCTGTAATCAACTTCTCAAAAATCTGCATCACGGCATCTTTGGCTTCGGCTTCTTGCCGCAAATATTTATAACAAAGACCATAAACCATGTCCATATACCGCTCATAAAGCTCGCCCAAAGCCACCAAATCGCCCGTGCGTTTGTAGCCTGCCAGATAGTCGGCATCGGTCAAGTCTGTTTTTGGGCGAAATAGTTTTAAGAACACATTTATCGGTTTTGAGTATTGATGCGATTGTTGAGCAAGTTCCATAAAAAAAATGAAAAATAATTATGGAATCATTAAAGTCTTTGCATCAATGGTACAAATCAACTCAAATATTATTTTAGAAACTAAACTACAAAATAATGAAAACACACTTTTTTGCATTGATTATGAGCATTTTAACGCTTGTATCTTGCGCTCAAACCAAATTTTTTACGCTCTACGGCACCGTTACCGATGCCACAGACAGATCGCCGATGGCGAGTGTGTCTGTCAATATCAAAGGTACAACCACGGATACAAAAACGGACATTAACGGAAAATATCGGCTCAAAATCAAAACAGGCGATAGGCTCGTTTTTGTATTTGTAGGTTATAATTCTTACGAAACCAAAATCAAAAAAGATACCCTGCTCAATGTCGTACTTCAAGCTGATACGAGAGTTTTGAACGAAATGATTGTTGTTGGTCATTACAAAATCGCACGTGAACCGATGCTGATGGATTCAAAAGCTGAAATCATAATGAGTAAGTCAAGTTCAGCCGCACCCATGAATGTCAGTGATACCAAAACCGAAGAAATGATAGCCCTACCAGCTATTGATAAAATAAATCCCCAAGCCCGCACCCTAACAGCAGGCGAATGGAATGACTTAACGAATTGGGATTTTTGGCAGAGTTTAATGCGTGAAAACCAGTGGGCAGCGATGCAAGAGCATTGGCAAATATCTACAAATCAAAAATTGAAAATTGTACTAAAAGACAAAAAAGGAAAGCCCGCCAATGGTATTTTGGTAGAATTATGGACAAATAATAAACTCGAATGGGCGGCACGGACTGATGTTTTTGGTGAGGCTGTTTTGTGGAATAACTTGTTTGAAATAACAAAAAATGAGGTGCAGAATATGGTCGTCAAAATTAAAAACGATGCAGGTCAAGAACTAAAAAACTGGACGGTACAAGACAAAAACGCAACCCAAAACATAGTTTTGGACATACCTGCGCCAGTGTCCAATGTGGTCGATATTATGTTTGTTGTTGATGCCACTGGCTCAATGGGCGATGAAATAAACTACCTAAAAAGCGAACTCGAAGATATTATTGACAAAGTACAATCGTCAGACAATCAAGGTATTATAAGGCTCGGAATGACTTTTTATAGAGACCATGGCGATGAGTATTTAGTTCGTAATTTTGACTTCACGACCAACATTAAGCAAGTACAGAACAACCTCAACCAACAAAGTGCAGGCGGCGGTGGCGACTTTGAAGAAGCCGTGGACGAAGCCTTAGACAACGCCATCAATCAGCAACGATGGAACGCAACTGCCACCACTCGACTGCTGTTTTTGATATTAGACGCTCCACCACACCACGACCCACAACGTATAAAAACCATGCAAAAAAACATAGAAGCAGCAGCTCAAAAAGGTATCAAAATCATTCCAGTAGTGGCCAGTGGCATTGATAAAAATACAGAGTTTTTGATGCGAATGACCGCCCAAGCCACCAACGGAACGTATGTGTTTTTGACAGATGATAGCGGCGTAGGCAATGCACACCTCAAACCTACGATTGGTAGCTATCAGGTCGAATATTTGAATAATTTGATACTGCGCCTCATCAAAAAATACAGCTTGGCCAAGACCGAATATTAACAAGAAGGTTGTCAAAAAAAATAGTTTCTTTTTTTTGACAAAATGATTGATATTCCAATAAATAATCTTAATTTTGCAGACATTTTAATAGAATATAATCGTTTTTGAAATACAATGGCAAATCACAAATCAGCATTAAAGAGAATCCGTGCCAACGAGACCAAGCGTTTGAGAAATCGTTACCAGCACAAAACTACACGTACAATGGTTCGCAAGCTACGTGATACAAAAGCACAACCAGCCGCAGCAGCCCTTTACATCACTGTAAGCTCAATGCTCGATAAACTGGCAAAACGCAATGTAATTCACAAAAACAAGGCATCAAACCTGAAATCAAAATTGGCCAAGCACGTCAATTCACTGGCAATGGCTGCTTAGTTGTCCGACAATTAAACTATATAAAAAGACCTTTGAGATATACTTTCAAAGGTCTTTTTGGTGATTTGTAAAAAATAAATACAAGGTTTTAAATAGTTTATGTGCAATGGTTAGGCGTAGCACTCTTTTTAAACAAATAAAAAACGTAGCCCATAGTTTTGACCCTCAAGCAAAGGTTATTTTGTTTGGCTCCGGAGCCAGAGGAGACCATAATAAAGATTCTGATTGGGATTTTATGGTTTTAACAGAAAAAGAATTTGATTGGAGACAAGAAAACGAGTTTCGCAACAAGATCTATTATGACATTGAGTTAAAGACCGATGCCATACTATATACGACTATCGAAAACTATAAAAATTGGGAATTATACAAAACAGCCGACCCCTTTTTTATAAATATTGCTAATGAGGGTTTAGAAATATGACGGATTTGGAAAGAATCAAAAAACCAAAAAATACCATAGTCCAAAAAATAATTATTTAAAATCAACCAAAAAATTTCTTTAACAACAATGAAAAAAAAGTGCTTATTAACAGGCTTCGCAGCCCTTTCGGTGTCTTTGGTTTTGGCTCAAAAACCTACTGTCGATTTTAATGCCCGTGGCATAGTGGTATTGTCAGATGCTGACATGACGGCCTCGGCGATGGTCGATGGCAAACTAATGAAAGAAGTTGGTTCGAGAGACCTCGTAACCTCAATCGTACTACCACTTACCGACCGCTCGTTGGAAATTGGCTCAACGGTAGTATCAAATACAGCTACCAACTGGACGAAAGGCATGGCCATCTCAGCCGACGGTCGTACGGGTTTTGTGTTGGAGTCTCGTGGACAAGTAGCAGACAGTGTCAAGATGGTAAAATCAATGGCTGACTTGCCGCTTGGGGCTAAGATGTTTGTGATGGACTTGAGTAATCCAGCCAAACCAACTGCACGGTTTGGTGTACCAACGGGCAAGTTACCGCTCGCTGTTGATATGCTCAACAATCAGTTGGTGATAGTGAGCAGCGAAACAGACAAAGAAATACAATTATTGGAGGTAGATGGCACAGGCCGCCCGACCCGTGTCGTTAATACGGCTCTCAAAATGCCAGGTGTACGTGCCACAGATGTAAGCTGGCACCCAGGTGGTGAGTTTATAGCCGTAACACTCGAAGAAAGCAAAGCGATTCAGTTGTTTAAGGCTCGGCGCAATGCGGCAGGCAAGATTGTGATTTTTGATATATTTGGCAAGCCTATTGCCGTCGGTACAAAACCTACGGCAGGGTATTTTACGCCAGACGGCAATTTTTATATCGTCTCTGACCTAAAAGACGGCATGGCAAAGAGTGAGCTAATTGTAGTTCAGATTAACATTACTGACGCTACCGCTGAGTCAAAAATCGTATCGCAAGCCACTGTTGGTAGTTGGGCAGAGGGCTTTGCCATTAGTCCAGACGGTAGTATGGTTGTAACGACCAATGCCAACAAATCATATCTACCGTGGGACAATGCCGACCTGAATCGTAAAAGTTCTCTGTCGTTGTTGTCGTTGGCCAAAGATGGTAAACTGACAAATGTAGCCGAATATGACTTTGAGGGAGTAGCACCACAAAGCGTAGTTTTTGACAAAACAGGCGACAATATTGCAGTAGCCGTTTACGAATATTTCGATTTTGGCAAACGCAACGGAGCAGTTGAGTTTTGGAAAGTAAGCAAAGGCGCAGCAGCCACGCTCACTCGCTCGACCATTAAGGTAAATGTAGCTCGTGGCGCACATACCCTCAAAATGATTCCTTAGTTAGACCTACTATTCAGCGAAGGCTTCGCTCCAAGCGAAGCCTTCGCCTGTTTAAACCCATGACAAACTTTCCTTTTTTTATATCTCAGCGTATTCGTAAGCCCGACGTGACTTCGTTTTCGGCTACGGTGTCTAAAATAGGAACTACAAGCGTGGCCTTGGGAGTGGCAGTGGGTATTGTTGCATTTTCGGTTTTGTTGGGATTTAAAGAAACAATCAAACAAAAAATATTTCTCTTTGGCGCACATTACCAAGTTACAAAACTCTCGCTCAATTCGTCGTTTGAAGAACTCCCCATACCACTTCATAGCCCCGTTTATGACCAACCAACGGCGGGTATTGCCCACAGGCAAGGTGTGGCGCACAAAGCAGGAATATTAAAAACTGCCAACGAACTACACGGCGCAGTCATCAAGGGTGTAGGTAAAGACTACGACTGGGCGGCTCTCAAAAACACCTTAATAGCTGGTCGAATTATTGCATTTGCCGATTCGGGGTACTCCAATGAGATTGTTGTGAGCAATACAATAGCCAAAACACTACAACTCAAAATAGGGCAAAGCGTAGTGATGTATTTTGTACAAAACCCACCCCGAGCCAGAAAATTAAAAGTGGTAGGCATCTATGAAACCAATGTCGAAGAATTTGACAATCAGTTGGTTATTGGCGACATAGCCCTTGTACAAAAACTAAATGGCTGGGGGCGAGATAGTGTTGGAACAATAGAGTTTTTTGTGCAGGATTTTGCCCAAATACAGCCCATTGAACAGAGACTGAAAGATAAAATTGGTATTGAAATGCGAATCGAAAGCGTGGTTGAACGCTTCCCTGCCTTGTTTGACTGGCTCAATCTGTTAGACCAAAACACATCGGTATTGATGGGCTTGATATTGTTTGTGGCTTGTTTTAATATTATTTCGGTATTGTTGGTAATGATGATGGAACGTACCCCGATGATTGGCTTATTGAAAACATTGGGTAGCCCAAATGCACAAATTAGAAAAATATTTTTTTATGTCGGTATTCAAATCACCATCAAAGGATTGATACTTGGAAACATAATTGGGCTGGGACTGTGTTGGTTGCAGCAGTATTTTAAAGTTATTCCCCTCGACCCCGTCAATTATTACATGGCTACCGTACCTGTTAAATTTAATTGGGCTATGATTTTGATTTTGAACGCCGCCACATTATTACTCATATCAGTCATTTTACTGATTCCCGTGCTTGTCGTGGGCAGCATTGAGCCTGTCAAAGCATTGCGGTTTAGAAAGTAGAGCCATTCGATTGGCAAGGTAACGTTTACCCTACCGCACCACAATCTGCCCATTGATTTTTGATAATAGCGTATCTCGATATAACATTCCGATTGGGATTGAAATTTTAGACTTCAAAGCCAGCATATTACCCGTGATGCCTGTAATGTGGGTCAGATTGGCAATATACGATTTATGAATACGCCCAAAAATAGCTTCTGGTAGGGCTTCTTCCATCTTTTTCATGGTTAAGTACGTTACAATAAATCGGTTTTCGACATAGATTTTCACATAGTCTTTCATGGCTTCAATGTACTGAATTTCATTGAAAAATACTTTTACTAAATTACCGTCTTCTTTTACAAAAATATGTCCATCTAAACTTATTTGTGGCGGCTGGACTGTTTTCTGAATATTTTTAGAATGAGTCAAGACATCTTTTACTTCCAATTTTTCTTTTACTTTTTGAATGGCTCTCAAAAAACGCTCAAAGGCGATGGGTTTCAGCAAATAATCAGCTACGTCTAATTCAAAACCCTCGTGAGCGAATTGATGAAAAGCCGTTGTCATAATAACCTGTGGGCGATTTGGTAACGATTTCAAAAATTCAAGCCCAGAAATTTGAGGCATTTCAATATCACAAAAAATAAGGTCAATCTGGTTTTGAGAAAGCAAATCATACGCCTCAAAAACGTTTGAGGCTTTGCCCACCAATTCCAGAAAAGGCAATCGCCCAATAAAATTTTCGATAATTTGTTGGGCAATAGGCTCATCTTCAACAATTAAACAGCAAATGGGTTTCATAGTTCTATTTGTAATTCTACCCTCAATATACGCTCATTGTCAATCACTTGTAGTTTGTATTTATTTGGATAAACATAATCCAATCGTTTTTTGATACTTTCAATAGTTTCACTCTGGCAATTAGCTACTTTGTCGGCTTCTATTTTGAGAGTCAAAACGGTATTTTCGACCATCAAATCAATTTCACAATTGGATTTGATGCACTTAAAAGCCCGCTCAATCAACGGAAAAAGCAGCATGGGAGCAATCTGTAAAGACTCGCTTTGATTGGTTTTGAGCCTAAAATTGACATTGGCACGATTAGCCAGCAGAGTTTCCAATCGGGTTTCTTCTAAGTCTATACAGTTAATGACAAAATCTAACTCTTTTTGCAGCGGCACATAGTCAGTATCTGTTTCGTAGAGCGTGTAGCGAGTGGCGTTTGAGAGTTTAAGCACCATTTGGGCGGCACGGTCGGGTTGAGTAATGGCCATTTTTTTGATATTTTCTAAAACCCCGTTTATAAACTGTGGATTGATTTGCGATTTAAGCACGCCAATTTCAAAATCTAAATTTTGCTTTTCGATTTTTTTGAGTTTTTGAATGTTCATAATGCCATCGTAAGCAACCTTAAAAACTACTGGTATCCAAATGGTTACGTCGCCCAAACCTCTTAATCTTCTAAAATTTAACATAATACGTTCATAGACATTGTCGCCCGCGTGATAAAAAAACGTTTTATAGACTTTGGAATAGGTGCCAAAATCTAAGTGTAAGAGGGCAAATTCCGTACATACATCTAAAATAATAGCCCCCAAAATAGTACCAACCGCATATAAAACCAAAAACCACCACAAAAATTTGGTATTGGTTTTCGCTTTTTGAAGAATACGAACTGCTAAAACGTAACAAATGAGGCTGTTGCACATGGGTACTACGGCGCAAAATAGCGGACCCGACAAAAATAAGATGTCATAGCCATATCGGTATGATATATATAAAAAGAAAACAATCCAAAGCAGTATTTTGGGTAAAAGCCAAGTACGTTTAGCGTACAAGATGAAGGGCGATTCTGTAAGTTGATTCATCGTTGTTGATGGCTAATTGGTGGTTGGGATATAGCAAAGCCAGTCGTCGGCTGATATTTTTGAGGCCAATGCCGCCCATTTTGTTTTGTTTTTCGGTCAAAGCAGGCTTGCTATTTTCGACGTGGAACTCAATTTGGTCGTTTTTGAGCGTTAAATTCATATTGATAAACGCTGCTTCGATGCTTTTATCGGCGCCGTGCTTAAAGGCATTTTCGACAAATGGTAGCAACATTCGGGGCGCAATGGTGAGGTCGTTGGCCGTGATGTTGTCAAAATTATGGGTAATTTGTAGGGTTTTTCCGTGCCTGATTTTTTCGAGATTGATATAGTTTTTTAGGTATTCGATTTCGGTTTGAATCGGAATATTGTCGCTGTCTGACTGCTGCATAGAATGATGCAATAAATCTTGAAACTGGCTGATTATCTGCGGGGTATCTTTGTTTTTTTGTAAAATAAGACCGTAAATATTGTTGAGCGAATTGAACAAAAAATGCGGATTGAGCTGGTGTTGCAGATACTTGGCTTCGAGGTCAAAGTTGAGCCGATTGAGTTTTTTTTCGTTGATTAAATTATCCAAATAATATTTGACCGATTTAAAAAAGCCCAAAAGAAAAAAAAGTGCGGTAAATTCTTGTAACACATTTTGGATAAAAATAAAACTCACAAAATGCCCCAAAAGGCCATATTCGTCATAAACAGCCATCCACATTCGATTGATATTTACCCATTTATTGACATTGTAGTCATTTAGAAGTTCAATTTCTTCATTGTATTTGAAACTAACGTAAGAAAATGGCACAAAATACCAGAGTAAAAACAACAGCGTGAACCACAAATATTGTTTTTGACCAATTAATTTTGGTATCAAAAAATAGAAAATAAAATAGTAAGAAACGACATGAAATCCGCAAAAAACCCACATATACGGGCCACGGACTTTAACACCAATCATGTCGTAGCGGTGATAAATCAGGTAGGTAAAATAGCAAAAATAGGCTAAATGCACCAATACCCGCAGCCACCAGTGGCTGTTGTAAAAATCTACAACCTGTTCAAGGGTTGGTAAAGTTGTTTTTTGGTTTTTGTCGAGCCGATTCATGTTTTCGTCTAAAAATTTTGACAAAGTTCTGTAAGAATTGGTAATTCAGCTAACTTAATTTTTTGGACTCTCAAATAAAAACAGTCCACCATGCAACCTTAGTACCAAAAATAGCATCTTTTGGCTAAACAACACCCATGAAAAAACTACTTTTACTGTTCATTCCGCTTTTTTGGGCTTGCCAAAAACAAGAAAAAACCCAAGCCATTCACTACCAAACCCTCGACTATGTACAAGTGGGAAAGCTGTATGCAACCACCAAATGGCCGTATATCATTGACCTCAAAAATGGCAACAAACGCCTTGTCTTTGTGGGTTGCGAGCACGTTTATGACGATACGACACACCCACAATTTGCCAAAATTGAGCGATATTTTAAAGATTTTAAACCCCAAATTGCGTTCAATGAAGGCGGGCAAATTACCAAAACTTATGCCAGCCGA
>JAYVJH010000377.1:0-3740 GCA_043769455.1 Runella sp.
TAAAACGCTTCTTTTGAGCCTGCTTTGGCCATAGTTGTTCCCAAACAGCAAAATATATCATCGCCCCAGACCAAATCTGGCGAAGGGTTATCAAAATCAAATATAATTGATTCTAAATGAGGGTCATTTATCAAAAACATCTTACGGGTCAGTACTCGTACTTGATGATATTTGTTTGACTTCAATAGTTTTTCGACAACCCACGAGCCTATCAATCCTGTTGCGCCAACCACCACAGCGATTCGTTTTTCTTCTTTATTATTCATAACTGGGCTATTATTTTGTTTTTAAGACCCATAAATACAACAATAATTAGAGCAAAGTCGTTTTTTCTTGGCGGATTTTTATTTAACGGTAAAAAACATCAGATGATTTTGGGGCAGCGAGTGCTGCCTTGCCCACGGCGGCGGGTAGGTTTGTAGTGCAATGGTGAGGAGTGCAAATACTCGCTAACTATTTCTTTTGGGTTATTATTATTGAGCCGTTGTGGCAGGTGCATGAGTACAAAGTCGGGCGAAGCCAAAAAGTCAAAATCGTCCACAGGCTCGGGCTGTACATCAAAAATAGGCTCGCCAGGAAAATTAAAAGTCTCAAAGTCATAATCAAACAAAAACACCGTTACAAAGCCATCGGGGCTATATTTGAGGCTAATGTCTTTGGTTGGCATACGTTTAAAATCACGTTGCATATCAGGCCGTTTGGAGTAGTCTTTTTTAAAATTGTCATGAAATAACTTAGCTCTGTTGTATCTAAATATTCCGTTTGCAGAGTCTAAATCAATAGCAATATTGAGGTAGTGTGCCGAAAAATCTTTGCGTGCGCCTTTGCCATACATAACCCCGATGTTGTTGATGGCATTTTTGCTGAGGTGTTTTTGGTAGTTTTGGAGAGCGGGTATATCTTGGCCTTGATTTTTATAAACATTACCGATATTGACATTATATGCTTTTTTAGTCGTGTCGGTTTCTAATGCTTTTTCAAAATCTTGAAGCGATAATAATTGCAAATCATTGGCTTTCGATTCGTTACGTTCTTGTTGTTCTCGTAATGCCAAATACGACCGTACAATACCTCGGTTATTCCACAATATTGCCTGCGACTGTTGGCGCAGCAGACTGTCATACATGGCTCGGGCTTTATCGATTTCGTCTAAGTGCAGCCACGAAATACCAAGGCCATTGAGTGCATTGACATTATTGGGGTTTATTTCGTTGGCTTTACTAAAATCGTCAAAGGCATCTTCAAATTGGCTACATTTTAGATTTAGATTACCTCGATTGACGTACATTCGTTCGTGGCCTTCGCCTCGTGCTTTGAATGCTTTTTCGAGCCATTTCAACGACGACAAATAATACCCCTCCATACGCAGGTATTCGCTCATGGCCATACAAGGCAAAATGGTTTTGGTCGAAAGCCGCACGGCAGTATCAATATCGGGTTTGGCATCTTTTATTTGTTTGTTGTATAACCTACAAAAACCACGGGCCGCATAAAAGTCAGCATGGTCTTTGTTTTTGGAATTGAGTGTCTGGCCTGCTTCCTCAAAGCAACAAACAGCTTCGTCGTAAGCACCCAGCCGATAGTGTACCATGGCCATACCCAGCCACGCATCTTTGCGGAGTGAGTCTAAGGCCAATGCACGCTCGTAAGCCTTTTGGGCTTGACGTTGGCCACCACCGCCTAAGTGGGCATTGCCCAGCCCAGCCCAAGCCTCCGCCGACTGTGCGTTTAGGCGGCAGGCCAAATCGTACTCTATCACTGCCTCACGGTAGCGATGCAGGCTATAAAGTGCATGGCCAAGCCCCAGTCTGGCAGCAAAGCGGTTGCGGCTATGGCCACCATCGATGTATTCTCGAAACAAAACCTCGGCTTCTTCAAACCTATGCTGAACCAAATGCACATTACCTCGCTGGATTAGTAGCCGAGGAGAGGCTTCTACTTTTTCACTTTTTTCATAAAATTTTTCGGCTTCTTTGTATTTTTTTTGTCTGTAAAGCGTATTTGCGTAGAGTTCGTGAAAGAGGGCATTTTTAGAAAAACCCAATCGGCGGCTCCAGTCTGTGGACTCCGTCAGGTTATCGGTTCGGTAATATGCTAAGGCTTTGTTGTAACACATCGTATCGTTGAGCGATGCCAGTTCCCAAGTTTTGAGGGCAGTTGGTATGTCGCCAAGTTGGGCGTGCCACACGCCTTTGTTTTGTAAGTATCGTTTGCCCAAACCTGTGTGCTGTAACAAACTCAATGCTTTGTCGTAGTCTTTCATTTGGCCTGCTACCAGAGCCGAGTTATAGACGAGGGTGTCGTTATCGGGCTGCTCCTGCCGAGCCTCGTTGAGTGCAGATTGCGAACGGTCAAGGTTGTGCGAAAACGCCAGCCTGACTGCGCCATTGTTAAGTTGGACGATTCGTTTTTGGCTCAATGTAAGTCTGAGCGGTGAAGAATTTTTGACAATAGTCGTTCTGTCTGCTTTTTCTGCTTTTTGGGCAAAAACAAAGCTATTGAAAAACAGAAGTAGAGCTATTGAGAGACTGATAAATTTCATCAGAAATACTTTATTTTACGGGTTTTTAATACACCTACATCACAAATTGTGCCAAAAGATACCATCAAGTAGTGAATAGTGAAAAATGGGTAACGAAAAGTACTGTAACTATTAGATAATCAAGTATTTAAAACAAATCAAAATCTTGTTTATTTATACGCAACTCCTTACTATAAAATAACTCAAACTAAGTAGTTGCGTAAAATTACCTAAGATTATAAAATAGCTGTTTTGATAGACAAGTATCTTATTGTCAATAAATTACAAACACTCGAATCTCACATCTAAAATCTCGTATCTACTTACGTTGATAACATTTAGGATTTACCAATCAAAAATACAGTTGGTTTTTTGTGTAAATCGGGCTTTGTTTTTCGCCATTGGTCAGCACGAAGAGTTTTGACAAAACCACCAACGTCAGTCAAATTGCAGGCCACGGTGATGAGCGTATTTGTGTGGCAGTGAGCCACTATATCGTCCAAAACTTGGTTATTTCGATAAGGTGTTTCGATAAAAATTTGAGATTGATTTTGGCTAATTGCTTGTTTTTCAAGTTCTTTGAGCCGTACTATTCGTTCTGACTTTTCGATAGGCAAATAGCCATGAAACACAAACGATTGGCCGCTCATACCCGAAGCCATCAATGCCAGCAAAATAGACGACGGCCCCACCAACGGCAGCACCTCAATACCCAACTGATGCGCCAACTTGACGGCCACAGCCCCAGGGTCGGCTACGCCAGGGCAGCCAGCTTCCGACAGTACACCTGCATTGGTATTGGTTTTGAGTAATGTTTCTAATTGTGCCAGTGTGTCGGCGGGAGGTGTGTCTTTTGATAGTTCATAAAAAGTCAGTTCATCAATTACTTTTCCGAGTTTGAGGCTACTGATAAATCGGCGAGCGGTACGGATATTTTCTACAAAAAAAATAGTTAATTCTTGTGTAATTTCCTGAATTTGAGGCGGTAGTGTATTGAGGGAATTGTCGGACAGTGGCGTTGGAATCAGAAAAAGTGTCATGTTTATTTTGGTATTTTAAAAGGCAATTTACGCACTGTTTTTGTATTCGGAATAAAACGTGAATAAACTAAGGAGTCGTGAGTATAAGTGCTTGTGCGAAATTAGTTTAGATTAAAATCGGAAAAATTGATTTTTACATTTTTGCCTAAATTTGCTAAAAAACGATTAACAGCATAGAA
>JAYVJH010000378.1:0-2103 GCA_043769455.1 Runella sp.
GAGCCGTCCCATGGATAAATCCGCTGATTGATTTGGTTTTCATCTACATATTGCGTTCCTATCATAGCCTTAGCCGCATACTCCCACTCGGCCTCAGATGGCAAACGGTAGTTGGGTAGTACAAATCCACTCTCGACACTTGGACGGTATTCGCTACCAGCCATTGTTGCGTCTGTTTCTGCACCTTTCTTGCCTTTTTTGCTGCTTACTGTTCGAGACTTATCGGCTTTGCCGGCTTTCATGGCTAAGTTGCGGTTTACGGCATTTGTACGCCAGAGCGAGTAGTCATTGGCCTGAATCCACGACACACCCACAACAGGATATAATCTGAACCCCGGGTGGCGTAAATATTGTGTTACATAAGGGTCGTTGTATGACAATGGGTCGAACCAAACATTGGTATCGGGCAATGCCTTGGCATATACCTCAGCCGATGAGTCTGTCTGAATACCGTGTAAATATTCGAGGTAGTGCAGGTTGGCTACTTCGGTTTCGTCCATAAAAAACGACTGAATACTGACCGTGCGCTCACGGTTGTCTCGGGTGTTCATTACGTCTTCTTCCAATGCGCCCATCGTAAAGCGCCCGCCTTCGATATACACTAAGTCAGGCCCTTTGACTTGATTTTTGTATGGCAATACCACAAAACCTGTTTCTTTGGTGTCTTTTGCACCTTTTTTGCCTTTTTTGGTTTTTCCACCGCTGTATCCCAAATCTGTTTTGGCACTCGACTTGCCCGGGTTAAAGCTATTGGGGCGTTTTTTTGAGCTACAAGCACTCACAACAACTGCACAGGTGAGTGCAATGGTAAGGGCTTTTAAACTGAAATTGACCATTATTTGTTTTATTTATGGTTTATGCTTGATATACTACCTAAAAGTGTCGCAAAATTACAACTATTGTAGCTGGTAACAATAATTTTGCCAAACTTTTCTGATTAACGATAATTGAGTTATTACTATTGTGCTTTGATACAAAATAGTTTGAGGTTAGATTGTGCTGAAAGGCAATCCAAGGATTTTTGAAAATATTTTGTTATCTCTAAATTCATATTTTTATACCCTCTTTTCGGACTGTTTTGTAAAAAGGCAGTACAGACTCGTTGAGTCTAATGTAGTTAGTTGGCAATATCGAAACTAACTTGTCATACCTGAGCGACAATTTACTAACAGACGGGCTTAAATAACCCACTTCTCGCCCGCCAGCCACTTTTTCATCGTTCAGCACAACCATAAAATCAACGTCAGAGTCTTCTCTGAAATAGCCACGGGCATAAGACCCAAACAAGATGAGTTTATTGAACCGACTGCCGTAGAGTTCAATCAGTCGCTGTTTGAACTCTACGGCAAGGTTTTCTATTTCTGGATTTAGTACCATTGTTACCTTTATTTATTCATTCCCAATCTGTCCAATACAAAAGCAAAATTAAAGGCATCGTCTTTGAGGCTTTCGTAGCGGCCTGTTGCTCCGCCGTGGCCCGACTCCATATTTATTTTCAAGAGCGTAATATTCTTATCGGTTTTCATGGCTCTAAGTTTGGCTACCCACTTGGTTGGTTCGTGGTAGCCTACTTGCGAGTCGTTGAGGCCACCCGTGGCTAATATATGCGGGTAGTCTTTGGCTTTGATGTTGTCGTAAGGCGAGTAGGTCATCATGTAGTCATAGTCGGCCTTGACGTTGGGGTTGCCCCATTGCTCATATTCTTGGGTGGTGAGTGGCAAACTACTGTCGAGCATGGTGTTAATGACATCGACAAAAGGCACTTCGGCTACCACGACCTTAAACAAATCGGGGCGCAAGTTTACGACTGCGCCCATCAGCAAGCCTCCTGCGCTACCACCGTTGATGGCGAGGTGCTGGGCCGATGTATATTTTTCTTTGACCAAATGCTCGGCACAGGCAATGAAGTCGGTAAAGGTGTTCATTTTCTTTTGTAGTTTGCCGTCTTCATACCACTCTTCGCCCAAGTCTGAGCCACCCCTAATCTGGGCAATGGCATAAACAAAACCTCTGTCCACCAAGCTAAAAATATTGGAATTAAAATAAGCATCAGACGAACTGCCATACGAGCCATACGAATACAAGAAAGTAGGGTTTGAGCCG
>JAYVJH010000379.1:0-2190 GCA_043769455.1 Runella sp.
ACAGATATTGAAATTATATTTAATGAATTGCATAACAGACTTTTACAATCTATTGATTATAATTTCTTATACCTGCAAAAAATCGTCACGTAGAGTGCAAAACAAAGTAAGTTTTTTTAGTGTAGGTACTGATGTGTTGAATTACAGGCTATATTGTTCAATAATTGCCTCGCTTTCAAACTGCGATAAATCTAATGAGCCGTTCTTTTTTATTGCCACCAAAATAGCATTTTCAAAATGAGAAGGCCGATACATCTGACCGTTGAGCAATCTAAAATGTTGCGTTACAAAATCTTCGAGTGTTAGCTCAGTTGGTATGATTTTGTAAAAAACGTACTGACTGTTCAAGTATTCGACTAAATGGCTACGGAACAGTCGCCTTGTACTTTCTCTAAACCTTGTCGTTTCGGTTCTGTTTTGTGTAACATAATTGGCTAAAACATACAAAAAATTGATATTGTAGGCTTGCAAAAGTAGCGTATCACGGTCAAAAAGTCGGTCTATAAAATGATTGTTGGGTTTGAGTTTTTCGGGGCGAAGTAGCAAGTCATCTGTTTTGAAACTCAACAAATCATTGACCAATGCGCTGATAAAAAAATTGGGCGTAACGTTGTAGCCTTCTGTCAAATCGTCCCGATAGCGCAATGGTTGGGCGAGTTTCCCTTCTTTTAGCAAATCAATATTGAGCTGAATAACGTTGCGTGCATAGGTAAACTGCTTATAAACAGACGATTGTGCCATTGTGTTGCCATCACTGTAATACTTACTGTCGCCGATATGATAGATGCTGTCATGGGGTGCAATCAGCGACTGATACTCATAAATATGGTCTAAAATCTTTCCGTCTTTGTGTTCTTTTAGCTTTTTTGGTAATGGCTGTGCTGGGTCGGTCAGTAGGCTGTCAATCATGTCTTCAAAGACAATATTAAAGTCTCGCACCAATACTATTTCTCGAAATTCTTTTTGGCTTTTGGCTCGCTCGGCACGGTCAAAATAAGCGTAAAGTAACTGCCACAACTGCCGCATTTTGTCAGAATAATACCTGTTTCTAATTTGCTTCAATCGCCTTGTGCCGCCACCATCAAGTAGTTTTTTAAATTCTCGTTCAGATACAGGTTCGTACAACAAACTAAGCGTACTTTTGAGGTTGTAGGTTTTGTTCAAATGTTTCAGAACACTAAAAAACAACACGAATAGTTCTTCGTCACTGTCTATATTTTTGCGTTTGTTTACAGTTTCAACATAAACGGGCAGGCCATTTTGTATGATAGGCGTTTGTTTACTCACCGTGCGCTGCCAACTCACCTGCTGCTTTTGCGAGGTGTTATAGCGTTTGATAAATGTAAAAAGCGAGGGGTTATCTCGATTGAACCTCAAAAGGCTGTTGATAATCTCCAACTCTGACAAATGGCGTTGGCCGTTGGGCTCGGTAATATACTGCAAATCAGCGGCATCGGTAATGGTACTGTCGGGCTGCCGTTGGCCAAAAATCTTGATGGCTTGGTAGAGCCAAACCGAAAATCGAAATAAAAAATCAGTTTGTTTGTTTTGCTTTAATTCGGTTTGGAGGTCTTTGTTTTGAGGTAAATTGAGCCATTGGTCGGGTGCATAGCCCAGAAAAGTCTGACCATTTTTTAAAAACACTTTGGGCAATATCAGTACCGAGTCGTTGGCAGGGGCTTGGTAATAATAGCCAACGTAGTCAATCTGAACCATACCAGAACCAATAGGCCGATAGTACCGCTCACCCAAAAGTGGCTCAATGGCTTGACTGTCGTATTTGGCCGACTCAAACAATAAAATCATGGTAGCGGTACTACTTCTAATTTGGCCATAAACAAAGGCAAAATCTGCAAATCTTGGCCGTCTTCAAAGAGTTCCGAAAAACTAAACTCTTTGGACTTGTCGTCTATTTTATATTCAAAAATAGTTTCACCTGTTTTTACTTGGTTTTTATAGACCTCTGACCACAAATAAAACATCACTTTCGACTTAAAAACCCCAAGGCTGATAACGCCATCGGGCCGGTCGGCCTTAACAAAGAAGTTGCCAATCTGCTTGTCTTCACTTTCGGTAACTTGGCCAATGTTTTGATTAACGATACCGATAAACTGCCCCCAGTTGTAGTATTTATCGTCTATTTCGATTTTCATTTCACTGGCTTTGGCGTAGTCAATCGGTACATATTGC
>JAYVJH010000380.1:0-11567 GCA_043769455.1 Runella sp.
TAATCGGTAAAACAGCCACAGCATCTTTTAAATCTTGCTCAGATTGTTTCCACAAGTCTTCTTTACTGGCTCGTGGTGCATAAAAATCTTGGCTATCGCTAAAACTTTTGCGTAGTGGAGCCGCTCCCCACAGGTTTACGATTTGAAAGTAAGCATATCCTCGCAAAAATTTTACTTCTGCGGTGTATTGTGTTTTGAGCTTTTTATCGTTGTCGGTAGGGGCAGCCCACGTGGCCAATTTATCCAAAACCACATTGGCTCTAAAAATCATTCGATACAACGACTGCCAAGTGTTTGAAATTTGTGGGTGGCCTGTACCGTGTGTAAATTCAGAAAGCTGTTGCAAGTCGCCCAAAAGTGCTGGTGACCGCTCGGCATCGTTGCCCATCAAATCAAAAGTAAAATACCATTCACGTGCGTACATTCCATTTTGTAGAAACACTGCATAAGTAGCTATAACGGCTTCGTTAAACTGCGGCGCATTTTTGAAGTAAGTGACATCGCTGTATGCGTTTTCATTTTTTAATTCTAAAAACTGCTCATTGCAACTTGTCAAAGCCAACAACAGCAGGGTAAATGAGATAAAGAGTGATTGCTTTTTCATGCTTGTATTATTTAGAAATGATTAAAATTATTTTAAAATCCAATATTTATACCTACCAACCATATTTTTGGAATGGGTGGCGTATAGCCACCTACACCTCGCCCAAACAGCACATCGCCACCTTCTGCCAATACCTCGGGGTCAAGTCCTGTGTATTTTGTGATAGTAATAAAGTTTTGGAGAGTGGTGTAAACTCGTACTGTTTTGACGGCTTTACTTACTATACCGCCTATTTTATTTAGATTATAACCCAGCGTAATGTTTCGTACCCGTAGGTATGAACCGTTTTCGAGAAACCGATCAGAAGAGCGTAGGTTTAAGTTTCCGTTGGCTCCTTGATTGGCTTTTGGGTTTTTGGCAATATCGCCAGGCTTTTTCCATCTATCCAGCACTCCAACACCATGATTGAAGACTTTGTTTGTGCCTTCGAGATAATAAGTACTTGAGTTGATAAGTTCGACTCCTGCTATGCCAGTAAGACCAACGACCAAATCAAAGTTTTTGTATCCCAAATCTAAGTTTCCGCCATATTGAATTTTTGGAATAGGACTACCTAAAAATTCTTGGTCTTTTTCATCTACAACCCCATTTCCATCAAGGTCTTTGAAGATAATATCGCCAGGCTGCAAGCCTGCTTGGTACTCTGTTAGCCCTTTGCCTTTGGCAATTTCATTGTACTTATTTACATCGGCAGCATCTATGGCTACATGATCCATTCGATAGCCAAAAAAAGCTCCGATAGGTGTTCCTACGTCTGTTTTGGTTATTGCACCTGCATCACTAAAACTGCCACCTCTTATTGGTACAGACCCTTGCGTACCGAGCGATGTTACTTCGTTATCGTTGAACGACATATTTAGATTGGCACCATAGCGGAGGTCTTTTTTGCGACCTCGATAAGTAACCGCCATTTCGACTCCTTTATTGACAGCACTTGCCGCATTGAGGGGAATACTCGGTGCTTCGTAGGCATTTCCCAATCCTGTTGATTGTGGTAACAGTACTCTTAACAGCAAGCCGCTACTGTTACGGTTGTAGTAGTCAAACGAAAATGTGAGTTTGTTGGCCAATACACTAATATCTACACCCATATCGACTTGTGTAGTGCCTTCCCAGCGTAGATCTGGATTGGGTACCGACGAAAGTGTAGATCCTAAGTTATAAGCTTTATCGACTCCAAGCGAATATCCAGGTGAGGCTGGCGCATAACCACGAAATACATTGACAGAAGTCAAAAATGCACCTATTCGGTCGTTTCCTGTTTTTCCCCAACTGGCTCTAATCTTCATGTCTGATATAAAAGGCAAGGTTTTCATGAAAGGTTCTTCACTGATTTTCCAAGCAGCACCAAAGGCAGGGAAATCACCATAACGATTGCTAAGGCCGAAGTTAGGTGAGTAGTCTCTGCGCCATGAAGCCGTAAATAAGTACTTTTCGTTAAGGTCATATTGTACACGTGCAAAATACGAAAGCTGTGCGTTGGTATTGGTAGAGGCATAAGAGCCTGATACACTGCGAGTTCCTGCTGCACCTATGTTTTGTATTTCGTCGTTTGTAAGATTAGAGCCCGACACATTTAAACCTCGGTAACGGCCACCATTTGCATAAGTAACTCCACCTATTGCATTGATTTTGTGTATGCCGAAGGTTTTGTCAATGGTTACGAAATTTTCTATGAATGGGGTAATGTTAAAGTTAGATCCCTCGTTGATTTCTCGAGCATAAAACAAGTTACCACTCCTAAATTCTTTTCTATAATCCCAGTTGTTATTGGCATTGAACCCTATTTGAGCTTGCGTTCTAAATTTGAGCCAATCTGCTATTTTTATTTCGCCATATACTTGTGCTGTAATTGACAAACCACGACTTACAGAACTGCGATTGTTAATCCATGCAGTAGGGTTTTGGGCATCTTGCAAATCAACATTAGGTGTTACATTGTAGTATCCACCCAAGTTATTCGGGTCTTCGACGGGCGCATACGGGGGCATTCTGATGGCTTGGTCGAGTGAAAAAGTAGAGCCACTATAAACATAATAGCTACTGTTTACAGTTTGTCCGAGTTTGACTCTTCCAAGATTTTCTTCTAATGCAAATCGTAAACGGGTTCTTTGAAAATTATAGGGTCTGAAAATACCATCTTGATTTTCATATCCCAATGACACGTTATAGGTTGTTTTTTCTGCACCACCCGAAATATTCAAATAATGATTCATCTGTGGGCCGGGTTGTAACATCTGCTCTTGCCAGTCTGTACGAGTTACCAAAGACTCGGGTTTACCGATAATTGAGCTGGCAGGAATATCGCCGTTAGTCATTTCTTTAACCAAATCTACATAATCTTTTGCACCTAAAAGCTCAAATTTTTTACGGATATTAGCTACTCCATACTGAAAATTATAGCTAATTCTGGGAATCCCAGATTTGCCTCTTTTAGTAGTCACAATTACTACACCGTTGGCGGCACGAGCACCATAGATGGCAGTAGAGCCAGCATCTTTCAGTACCGAAATGTCTTCGATGTCTTGCCATGGCACGGAGTTAATGTCGCCAGGCATACCGTCAATCACGTACAGTGGGTCGGGGTTTGTAAATGTACCTGTGCCACGAATAAATATTCTCGCACCTTGTCCTGGCAAGCCATTATTATTAACTACCTGAACACCAGCTAATTTTCCTTGTAATAGCTGCTCGGCATTGGTAACAGTTACCTCACCAAAGTCTTTTGCTTTGGCTGTACCGATAGAGCTCACCAAATCTTTGCGTTTTACGGTGCCATATCCAACCACGACTACTTCTTCCAGAATATTATTGTCGGTCAGTAATCTTATATTAAGATTTGTTTGGTTACCTAACATAATTTCTTGTGTTAGATAACCAATGTACGAAATAACTAATGACCCTTTGGTATCGGGTACTGTAATCGAAAAATTACCATTGGAGTCTGTCGATGTTCCCTTCATCGACCCTTTGAGAGTAATACTGGCACCCGGCAAATTTTTCCCAGTTTCATCAAATACTTTCCCTTTGATAGTTAAATCAACTGGTTTGAGATTGGCTGTGGTTCTTGTCTCGGTTTGTCGCAGTTTGGCAGATGCCAGTACCTGCGAATTGGCAAACTGTGGCGTGGATAGTACTAAGGCAGTACCAAACATCAATAATTGTGTTTTCATAAAAAAAATGTTTTGACATGTTAATTAAAGTATTTAGAAATTTTAAGCGTAATTTTTTAGTATTAGTATTGGTGTCTGCTACTTAACTTTTTACTATTTGTTACTTTTTTCGCAATCGTTTTTTAATACAAGAACTGTTGTGTGTGTCAAATCTGGTTTTTTATTACTTAAAGTATTTTATGTTGGTTTTGTTGTACATAAGAAAACAAAGTAATTTTATTTTCTTGATTAAATATAAAAAGCCTACTTTTTTGTATTCTACTAATGTAAAATATAAAAAAGTAGGCTTTTTTATTGATTTATACGGGACGAGGATTGCCTGTGAGGACACAGGCAACGGAAATCACCTTTGTCTGTGAAGATACAGACAATTTTCGTATAAGTTATAGTTATACCAAAAGTCAATATAAATTATAAAAAAAGGTGTGTAGTGTCAGATATACTTGTGGCAATTAGGTTTTAGTTAATTGCCACAAGTAAACGAAAACAAATTGGTAGGAGTTAATTTTTTGGTCAAAAACCAAAAAGTTAGCGATAAACAACCACCTCAATATCAGTTTCGTGCCTCACTGTGAGCAAGCCATTTTTCCAAATAAATCCTTCTTTATCCAGAACTTGCAACTCTGGTATTTCTTTTTTGCCTACCCAAATTTTACTTGGTTTCGATGGTGTTCTAATAGTCTGAATACCAGACTTGTTGGTACAGTGATAAAATAAAATTGCTTTGCTGAGTTTATTGTTGGGTACGTCTTCGCCCAAAGTTTTATTAAAATTTCCAGCATAGTTTACCAGCATCAGCGGGTGAGTACTATGCAAAATATGGGTTTCGTTGTTGGGGGCAAGCTCGGGTTTGTAGCTCATGGCTCGTAGATAGTGCCGCACATAGTCGCCATAGCCGTCTGTAAACCAGATTTCGTCGCGTGGGTAGTTGTTTTTACCATCGGTGTTTACCATGTATGTTGCCCAGTTGAGGGTTCTGATGGCGTTTTCGGTGCGGGTGTTGTCGCCTGTCAGAGCTGCATATTGCAACTCGGCGGCGGCTTGGCGGCTACTGTGGCTGTTGCCCGGGGTTTGGTAAGCTGTTTGCTCATTTATGACTGTTGCGCCATACTTTCCCCATTGTTTGTTGCCTACCACTTTATATGTCCAGTCAAAAATACCCTGAACTTCTGCTTTCCAGTTTGGAAACTGCGAGGGGTTTTCCATCATGTATTTGGCAAATGTTATGGCATTGATTTGTGTATCAGACCAGCCTTCGATGTCTTCAAAAAACGGACCCCATTTGTTGGTTTTGAGTGGGTAGGTTTTTATCCATTCCAATAGCACGTTGTGGGCTTTTTGGTAGGCTGTTACGTTTCCTTTGTTGAGTTCAATGAGTTCTTCAAATAGCCTGAGCGTACCTACCCAGTTGGTTGTGTACGAAGATTTGCCAGTGATGACAGTCGTACCTGTCCAAGTGTTTTTCAGATTGGCTATCTCGCCTGTTTTGGTATTGACTTTAAACGGCATTGGCGAGTTGTCGTTGTCGCCAGTTTGGGTTTTGGCTGCAAGTGTATTGGCAATTTCTATGGCAAAATCCAAATATCGATTACTATAAGCTGGTTGCCAATGGTGCCGAGACGTGGTGTAATGTAGTTGTACCAATTCATATCCAAAAGACCCCGCTTTGTCGGGCTGTGTTACGTCTTTGCCTTCGGTCATGTCGCCGTCATATATGCCAGAATATACCAGCGTGTTGTAGGGAAAGGGAATATTTGGCCAAGCCGATTCTTTGGGCGAAAGACTGTGCGATAGGTAGTAGTCGGCCATAAATTTCATGTTTTCTCGCACGTTTTCATCGCCAGTATATTGATAAAGCAACTGCCATGACGAGAGCATCATCGCAAACTGGTCGCCACCCACACCTCGAGGGTCGTTGGGGGTGGGTCGCCACACTTGGTGATTCATATAGTATGGTAAGCCATTTATGTCGGTTCGTATGTTTTTCCAAAAATTCCAGCAAAGTTTTATAATGTGGCTATACGATTTTCCTAAATCGGCAGAATACCAAGGAATAATCTTGCCTTTGGTATCTGTTTTGATGGCATGAAATACCAAAAAACCCTCACGGGTTTGGTCATACTTTGGCACAGATTGTGCAAATGTTAGTGCCGAACTTAGAATTATTGAAAACAGAAATACTTGGAGTTTCATTGGTAAATTGTTTACGGGCGTGTCGTTGATTTACTTGTTTACAAACTCGGGGTCAATATTTGGTAATATCTGCTGAAAAAGCAACAATTTCATTAGGAAGTTACTACTTGTCTGGCCACTATTTCTCTGGCTTTGGGCAATGCCCACCACGGCAAAAACGGATAAGCATGATGCTCAAAATGATAACCAAAAAAATAACAACTCACAAACGCCTTGAAGTGGTCGAGTGGCTGGCTACGGGCGTTGAAAGGCCGATTTGTGTGTTCGCCTTTGTGAGGAGTATATGTGCCAAAATAAAATAATTGTAAGGTACTCAATATGGCAGGAAACATCCAGAATACAATCAGGTTTTCCATTGGCACTATTAACTTCAAAATATTGTAGGTTATGGCCATTCCCAAAATCTGTTGCCACGATACATATTCTTTAAGAAAAGCAAAGTACCAAGCCAAAAAATGAGGATTCCCGTCGTGGTAGTCGGGGTCGGCGGCGGTAGCGGCGTGCTGGTGATGTTGGTGGTGCTTATGGCTTAATATTTTAAAATTATTGAAGGCAAAAATTATGGTACACACAAATCCTACCCAATAATTTAGTTTTTTGTTGTGCGGCACCACAAGCCCATGAATAGAGTCGTGGGCGGTGATGAATATGCCTGTATAAAGGTGTGTCTGAACCAGTACAAAAATGTAAAGGAGCGGGTCTGAAAAGCTAACGGTATAGTTTAGCAAAAAACACAATGAAGCGACCCATAAAGAGATGATAGCGAGACCAATAAATAGTCCCTTTGACCGAAAGTTAATAGGTTGTATGGCAGGAATTGACAACATAAATATACGTTTTGTTTGGTCTCTCAACAGAATTTTTAGTGCTTTTGTTTATATTTGAATCCAAAGTTACTATTTATCAATGAATTAGTAAAAAATCTAAATGAAAATAAAAGCGGCTTTACTTTTTTTGTTCTATGTTTTGTCAAACGGTCATTCATCGTTTGCCCAACCCCAACCACAATGGCAAAAGCTCTACATTGCGCCCGACAAGAGGTACATTACTCAGGGCGACGGTAAGCCGTTTTTTTGGCTTGGCGATACTGCTTGGGAGTTGTTTCATAGGCTCAATCGTGAAGAAGTGGATTATTATCTAAAAAATCGGTCAGAAAAAGGCTTTAATGTTGTTCAAGCAGTGATTTTGGCAGAATTTGACGGCCTTACTCAACCCAACCAATATGGAGATTTGCCGTTGATTAACAACGACCCAACCCAACCTAACGAAGCGTATTTTAAGCATGTCGATTATGTGATAAACAAGGCTGCATCGCTCAATATCGTTACAGGGCTGTTGCCAACTTGGGGCGACAAATACAGTAAAAAATGGGGGATTGGCCCAGAGATTTTTACACCCAAAAATGCCCGAATCTTTGGTGAATATTTAGGTAAAAGATATAAAAACAAGCCTGTTGTATGGATATTGGGTGGCGACCGCAACCCAGAAAAAGAAATACATTTGGCCATCGTCAGGGCAATGGCTGAGGGTATTAAGGTAGGCAACGGCAATACGCAACTAATGACATACCACCCGTCGGGTGGGAGCAACTCTTCGGCGTTTTTTCATACCGACTCGTGGCTCAACGTCAATATGTTTCAGTCGGGGCATGGGGCAAAAAACGATAAAAACTATATTTTTCAACGTCAAAACTATGCGCTCTTTCCAGTGAAACCAACACTCGACGGCGAGCCACATTATGAAGACATACCCATAGGACTGAAAGCCGAAAACGACTATTTTGGTTCGCACGATGTACGGCAGGCGGCTTGGTGGGCTGTATTGTCGGGTGGGTGTGGGCATACTTACGGCAACAACAACGTATTTCAGTTTTTTGACCCAGAGCGTAATCCCTCACTTTTTTTTGCTCGTACTCACTGGCGGCGTGCGCTCGACCAAGAAGGTGCTTTTCAGGTGGGTTTTATGAGGCGTTTGATGGAGTCTCGGCAATGGACTAAGCTCGTACCCGACCAAAGCATTATTACAAGTCCAAACCCACAAGATGGGGGCTATGCGGTATCGGCTGTGGCCGAAGACAGTAGTTTTTTGATGGTTTATTGTCCAAAAGGACGACCTATCAGCGTTAGTTTGAGTAGATTATCTTCGGCAACTCGTCTTGTGGCAGCATATTGGTTCAATCCGAGAGATGGTATTTTGACAAAAATTGGGGACATCAGAAACGATATTATCACTGAATTTAAACCCTCAATAGCTTGCCCAACGTGCGACTGGACATTGGTAATAGACGACCCAAACCGCAAAACAGATACCAGCGGCCTACCCAAACTTAAAGCCACTGGTACATCACCAAAGCGTCGGTAAAGCCTAATGATTGGTGCTGAAATACCTTGGGAATTGTGCCAATTGTCTGAAAACCACACCTTTGCCAAAGTCTTATTGCCCCTACATTGGTAGCCATCACGATATTGAACTGCATGGCCTTGAAACCTAACCGTTTGGCTTCTACTATCGAAAATCGGCACATTGCTTCGGCAATGCCTCGACCTCTAAAATCGGGGTGAACCATATAGCCGGCATTGGCCACGTGCGAGCCTAAGTCGGGCTGGTTGGCTTTGATAAAAAATGTGGCTACTATCTCGCCCTCAATTTCATAGACGTAGCTATGTTTGTCTGAATTGTACCAGATGTCCAGCATTTTTTCTTTGCTCGAATCTGGTGCATATACCCACGTATCGCCTGTACGGACTATTGGCTCAATGATAGCCCAGACTGCGTCAGCATCTTGTGGTTCTATTTTTCTACAAATCATAACCAAAAAAATGAGTATCGACAGGCATTACAGGGAAATTGGTTGGTAAGTTTTGCTTATCGATGGCTACAAAACCGTTGCGTTCATAAAACCTGATAGCGGCTTGTAGTTTGGCAACAGTCCCCAAATAAACCGACTGAACGCCAACGCTTCGGCCGTGTTCAGTCAGTTTATTGAGTAGTTGTTGGGCTATGCCGTATTCTTTGCCTCTAAACTCGGCTTTAACAAACATTTTTCTGACACAGCCCAGCTTATCGCCAAAGTCAATGAGGCCAATCGTGCCAACTACTTGACTGCCAGATAGTGCAACCCAAAAATTGCCATTACTGACTTGATAAACGCTTGGAATAGTCAGCAGGTCGGGCTGGTCTTCGATGGTGATTGGTACTTGAAACTCATTTTGTTGAATATTTAATATCAATTCAATGATTGATATTTGGTATTCGGGGAGGTAGGTGGTTATTGTAATCATGCACAAAAATAAAAAAAATATTGATTACAAGTTATAATTTCTAAAATGAGTAGCCAACTGAGGAATAATGATATGGACTTATTCATGGCCCACAAAGATTGAAAAATCTACGACCAGATTGATTGTTTACGGTCAATGTTGAACTATAATTTTTTTACTTTCTTTGGATTGGTCGGTGTAATATAGATTTATGAAATACATACCATTTGATAGGTTTTCCGAGAAAAATTGAAGTTTATTTTCTGCTATTCTTTGAAAATCAACCGATTGAACCTTCCCCATCAAATCCACCATTTCTACTTTTACTATTTTCCGTAAACTTTCTATCATCAAATAACTTTCGGTAGGATTAGGATAAATCAAAACCTTACTGTCAATTATACTTTCATTCGATAAAACAACTGCCTTGTTAATTTCAGAAAGCCTTGTCCAATACAAACCTTTGGAAGTCCCTAACAAAACAGTATCACCCAAGACCTGCAAACAAAAAGGATAAATTGAATTATCTAAGCCATTAGAAATTGGGGTAATTGTTTTACCTAAATCGTTTGAATAGAACAGATTTGTAGAAGATTTCGAGCTAAGGTTTATGCCAAAGAGATGATTTTGATAACCTTCAAATCTCCAAATTTCATCAAAACCTCTATCGCTCAAATCATTTTGAAGCGTCCAATTTGGCTTTATACCAAGTGGCGAAGAGTAAATTTTTACATCGTTTTTTTCAGTAGTAGATTTTGAAAAAACACCAATAAGTTTATCATCACAAATGGTAAAATTACTAAAACCTCCTTTTTCAGCAGGTAAGTCCATTAACTGGACGCTTTTACCTTTATCAGTTGAATACACATTTGGAGACCCGCCAATATATAAAATTCCATTTTTTTCGATGGCCGAAGAAGATAAGAAAGAAGTATTTGGCGATAAGTTAGGCTGCTCCGATTGCCAAGTTATTCCACCGTCAGTTGAACGCAAAATTGTTCCAAATTCTATTCTCAGCCATTCATTATTCGGATATGATATGATGTCGATAGGTTGTGAAGCGAAGCCACCACCGATTCTTTTTTGCCCTGCGTTTTCATAAGTCCCCCAATAACCCATATCTTCGTCTAATACCCCAGCAACAATTTTACCATTATTATTTACAATCACTTTATAGCCGTATGCATATTGCTTATCACCTTTATCAATCGTTTTCCAGCTTTTCCCTTTGTCCGTAGAAAACCACAAAACATCTTTATACTGTTCGCCTGCCAACCATACGTTTTCATTGGCACAAATGGCTGTAATGCCAGTTTTATTTAAATTGCTACTCAGTAGTTTCCATTGTGAAAAAACTGTTTTGGGTAGTACACAAAAGCAGAATATACATGACAAATAACCGAAATTTGTGTTAAGCAGATGCTTAAACCACCTAAAAGAAATAGTTTTGAATGGCTTATTCATGGCTTATAAGGAGTTGTTTTTTCAAAAGCTGTTACTAAGTCCATATAATCTATCTTAAAATTACAAAACAAATGTACGCTAATGTTGATAAATATCAACTACCTCTTAAAATGAGTGCTATATTTTGAAAAATAAAGCTATTTTTGCGGCACATTAACCTACGATATAATTTAAGAATGAAAGATTACATACAGCACGATGCTTGGAGCATTGTAGAAGAGGGGTTTCATGCCCAACACAACGAAATTACAGAAAGTTTGCTCTCTTTGGGTAATGGCCGCATGGGTGGACGGGGCAATTTTGAAGAACGATTTACAGGCAAAACCCTACAAGGTAACTACGTGGCTGGAGTGTGGTTTCCAGACAAAACCCGTGTTGGTTGGTGGAAAAACGGCTATCCACGCTATTTTGCCAAAGTCATCAATGCGTGCAACTGGATAGGAATAGACATTGAAATAGCTGGCGAAGTAGTTGATTTGAATACCTGCCAAATACTCAGTTTTAGACGGCAGTTGAATATGCGCTATGGGTATTTGCAACGAAACTGCGTAATAAGACTCAAAAGCGGCAAAGAACTAAGCATCAATTCGCTGCGGTTGTGTAGTATAACAGACGACCAGGCTGGGGCGATTAGGTATGAAGTTACAGCGTTGAATTTTGATGAAACAATAAAAATAACGCCCTATCTTGATGGTGATATTAGTAATAAAGACACCAACTATGGCGAAAAGTTTTGGGACGAAATAGCCCAAGAAAGTAGAGTAGGAGAGGGCTATCTGCATTTGAAAACATCTGAAAATAAATTTGGTGTCGAGCGGTTTGATGTCGTTACGGCCATGAAAGTAACGGTAACGACTGGCGATAAACAACTGT
>JAYVJH010000381.1:0-1575 GCA_043769455.1 Runella sp.
CGAACATAATTGAGGAGTTGATTGCCATATACACCTTGCATAAAAAACGAGAAGTCAAAACCCCTATAATTGGCCGTTAAGTTCAAGCCATAAGTTAGCTTTGGAATCGGGCTACCAATAATAGTCTGGTCGTCATCGTTTATTTTACCGTCATTATTCAAATCACGGAAATTCAAACGGCCAACTTTAGCATCGCCTGGTGTTTTTGGCAACTGCGATTCAGTCTTGATGACACCATCTGAAATATAGCCCCAATATTGAGAAATTGGTGCGCCAACCAATGTACGGGTCAAGTCGCCGATACGGCTGCCTGCGCTCGTCAAGAAAGTATTGCTGTTGGCATCGAGTTTTTCAACTGTATTTTTGTAATGACCACCAGTAAATACAACTCCATAGTCTAACTGGTTAGCCAATGCTTTGCCACGATAACCTACCGAAAAATCAATACCTACGTTACGCATATCACCAATATTAGACGGCAATCGTCCGATATTACCCGCTGTCGATTCCAAAGGCACACTAAATAATATATCCGCTGTTTTGCGATCATAATATTCGACCATTACATCAAGGGCATTGAACAAACGAGCATCTACACCGACGTTCAACAACGTAGTAGTTTCCCAAGATATGTCTTTATTGGCAACCGAACTTTGAGCAAAACCGGGTGTAACAGAAGTAGGTGAGCCATTGATAGAATAGGCCGTTCCGCTGATACTTGTGCTAAAATTAGCAAAACCCGGGTAATCACCACCAATTTCGTTGTTACCAGTTACACCATACGAAGCACGGAGTTTCAAGTCGTTGATGGCCGTAACTGATTTCATAAACTCTTCTTTTGAGATTCTCCAACCGATACTACCAGCAGGGAACACACCATAAGGTTTGTTGATAAAGCGAGAAACACCGTCCCGACGAACAGTAGCACTCACCAAATATTTGTCTTGAAAAGCATAGTTTACTTGACCAAATAGCGAAGCCGTCGTAAATTCACCTCTATACTCACTTATGTTCCAAGACTTAGAGTTGGTGTTTTGCAATACACGATAGTACGGGTCATCACCAAAAGTCAAACCGCTGCCACTGCCACGGAATCCATCGTAAGTATTTCTTTTGGCCTCAGAACCCACTAAAGCCGTAATACGGTGATTGCCAAACTCTTGATTATAGGCCAATGTATTGAACCATACCCAGTTACGATTTGCGAACATACTTCTATCCATGCTATTGTTAGCATTGATTTCGGTTGCTTCAAAGTTGCGGTAGCCATAGCCACGAAACTGACCTGTGCCAAAGTCCAGACCAAAACTTGTTTTGGCCGTAAAGTGCTTACTTAAGTCTGCCTCTGCATATATATTTCCAGTCAAACGAAGTGTATAGCCTTTTCCTTCGATAGCGCGTGTTTGTTGTGCAACAGGGTTTCCAGCATTTGAGTTGGCACCTGCTGGGCTACCCCAATAGCCATTGATGTCATATACTGGTACAATCTGAGGTATGCGATATGCGTTCAACAAAACTGAACCTTCATTTGGATTACCAATTCCACCAGTACTTGTCTGGTATGCAATACTGATA